>JAYVRO010000485.1:0-12187 GCA_043776165.1 Rubrivivax sp.
GCTTCACAAAGGAGATCGCAGGGCGGGTGTCAAACCCGCCAAACAGATTTGCGCAGCCCCTAAGGGCTCGTTCCGGAATAACTTGTTGGTGGGCTGTGCGGATCGCAGACCGGGATCAGCGCGACACAGCGCTCGCCGCCTTGACCACGGCCGGACTGACGGCGACTCCGCGCCGCCTCAATTCGTCGACCAAGAGTTGTGCGGAGGCACTGCCTGTGTCGGCCAAACGCTGGGTATCAGCGGCCAAGGAATCCAGCGACCCGCGCAACCTGCCCAAGGTGTCTACTGCCCGTTGCTGGCTGGCGTACGTGGCCAGCAAGACTTGCCTTTCACCGAGCAGTTGACTGGTCTGCAGCCCCTGCGTGCCGAGCACAGCCCCGCCAATGAGCAACAGCGGCACAAAGGCGTTGCGACGTGGCTTGGTTGGCAGCTCTCGTGTCCCCGAGTGCCCCGTGCTGGACGAGCGGCGCGAGCTGAGACTTCGGCGCTCTTCATGGTCTTCGCGCCCTTCGCGCGCCGGGCTGCTGGCCGTGCCGTTCACGGTCGACGGGCGGTTGCGGGTTTCGTTTGACATGTTGTTGCCACCTGCTTTTATTGAAGCGGCGGTGCGCTGGCGTGAGCGCTGGGGTGAGTGCCGGCACTGGGCGCAAGTGGCGCCGGGGTTGGAGTCGCGGCCGGCTTTTCTTCAACGTTGATGCCGTGGACTGCCAGCAAGGTCCTCACTTCACGGTCGTGGTTGCGCGCACTCAATTCGACCAACGATCGCACGATGTCGTTGTAGCGGATTTCGAGGTGGACCGATTGCTGCACGGATTGCTGGCGCACATTCACCTCGCCATGCAAGCCGGTGTTTCCAGCGGCTAAAAGACCGTTGCCCACCATCAAAACCACACAAGCGCCACCCAGCGCGCAGGCAAGTTGGTATTGCAGACGGCTCATGGAAGAAGTGCTGATGGTGGGCATAGGAGCGGGTTGAGAAGTTGGAGTTTTGCGGGTGAATGCGACCTGCCAACTACCGCGTTGCGGCGCTGGCAGCGCTCGGGTTGATGGTGACGCCGCGCTTTTTCAGCTCTTCGACCAAGAGCCGCGCGCTGGTGTTGCCGCCGTCGGCCAAACGCTGGGTGTCAGCGGCCAGGGTGTCGAGCGACCCGCGCAACTTGCCCGCGTTGTCCACCGCGGGCTGCTGGCTGACGCGCGCCGTTTGCAATGCTTGCCGGTCACTGAGCAACTGATAGGTTTGGAACGCCAGCATGCCCAACAAAGCCAAGCCGCCGAGCAGCAAGGGCAGGGATGGACTGCGGCCCAGGCTGGGTTCTTGTTCTGGTTTCGGCGAGGGCTCCGAAGATGCGCTGGTCGCCGAGCTGGTGCCTGGGTTCGAGCCAATCCGGCGGCCACCTCGGCGCGGCTCGACGCGCGGCGCGCCGCTGGGGGTGATGCCGACGTCGGCCACCAGCTGCGGTGTGTCGGACAGGTTGAGATCGGGGCCGGGAGCAGGGTTCGTCATGTTGTCGCCATTGTTCACGCGCTTGCTCCTTTCATGCGCTTGCTCCTATTTGCGCGGCGCAAACCCGTTGATGGGCGCGACCGTCGCGTTCACTTGGTAGCTGATGCCGTGGCGCCTTCCCGTTTGCGGACAAGCTCTAAGGCGCAGACCAGCCAGTATTGCAAGTTGCTCATCGAGGCAGTGGTGTTCATGGCGTGCATTGGAACCCAATTGACATGCACCGCGCCTCAGGCGCTTTGCAGGGCTTTGAACAAGAGCAGCCGCGCCTTTTCCCATTGGCGCTGCACGGTGCGCTCGCTGCTGCCCATGAGTTCGGCAATCTCGACCATGTTGAAGCCGCAAAAAAACTTCAGATCGACGACCTGAGCCAATTGAGGTTCCAACTTGGCCAGCGCATCTAGCGCTTCGCCGATGTCTTGCAGCAACTCGGGCTGCGCGCATTGCTCGGCGATCTCGGTGTTGAGTGACGTGATGTCGAGCCCTCCCCCGCGCTTTTGCGCGTGGCGTGCGCGCACGCGGTCGATCACCAAGCCACGCATGGCACGTGCGGCGTAAGCCATGAACTGGCCTTTGTGGCTGAAAGCCAGGGCCTGGCGCTGCGAGATGTCCAGGTAAGCCTCGTGCAGCAAGGTCGTGGCGCCCAGGCTGGCCATGGGCCCCAAACGACCGGCTTCGCGCCGCGCCAGGCGGTGCAGCTCGGTGTACAGCGTGGTGAAAAGCTGGTCAGTGGCTTGCACGCTGCCGGTTTCGGCTAACGTTACAAGTGAGGCGATGTCGATGGGGTCTAACGCTGCGTGGTCCATCGAAGCATTCTGACCAGCGCGCAGGCGCTCAGGCACTAGGATGCACCCCATGAGCAACCGACTGACACAAATAGCCACGCGCACGGGCGACGATGGCACCACGGGTTTGGGTGACGGCCAGCGTGTGCCCAAGAGCCATTTGCGTGTGGCTGCCATGGGCGACGTGGATGAGCTCAATTCCACACTGGGTGTGATCCTCGCCGAGCCGCTGCCCGCCGATGTGCGCGAGCTTTTAGTCGTCATTCAGCATGAGCTTTTTAACCTCGGTGGTGAGCTGTCGATCCCGGGCTTTGAGCTGCTCAAGGCCGACGCGGTGCTGCGCTTGGACCAAGCCCTGGCGCAGCACAACGCCGCTTTGCCGCGCCTCAAAGAATTCATCTTGCCCGCGGGCACCCGCAGTGCCGCGCTGGCCCATGTCAGCCGCACCGTGGCGCGCCGCGCCGAGCGCGCCGTGGTGGCGCTGGCGGCGCTGGAGAAGGTGAATGAGGCGCCGCGTCAGTACCTCAACCGCTTGTCAGATTTGATGTTCGTGCTGGCCCGCGTGCTCAACCGTGCCAACCTCGATGGCCTGGGCGGTGACGATGTGTACTGGCACAGCGAACGTTTGCAGCGCGACGCGGAGTAAGGCGCACTGAGGGCCCAAGAACGTGAGTTGGCGGCTTTTACCCACGGTTTGCGATGTGTTTTGTGAACCCTGGATGCACCCAACACCGTGACCCTGCCCAGCCCCGAACGATGGGCCAGCCTCAGCCCCTTGCTGGACGAGTTGCTGGAGCTGCAAGAGCCCGAGCGCAGTGAGCGCCTGGGCTTTTGGCAGGCGCAGCGGCCTGAATTGGCGCAAGAGCTTGCGGCGCTTTTGGCCGACGCCGCCAGTGCGCGCGCTGGCGCATTCCTGACGGGCTCACTGGCCTTTGCCGATCACCGGGCGCCCGGGGCCACCTTGGCCGGGCAAAAGCTCGGGGCGTATGTCTTGGAGGCGCCGCTTGGCGAAGGCGGCACGGGCACCGTTTGGCGGGCCCGCCGCGACGACGGCAGGTTTGAAGGTGTCGTGGCCATCAAGCTGCTGCATTTGTCGCTTCTCGGCGGCGTGGGTGCCGAGCGTTTCCGCCGCGAGGGCAGCATCCTGGCGCGCTTGGAGCACCCCAACATCGCGCGCTTGATGGACGCGGGGTTCACGCCCGGCGGCCAGCCCTATCTGGTGATCGAGCTGGTGCAAGGCGAGCGGCTGGACCGGCACTGCAACGCACGTCACCTTGACGTCGACGCACGCCTGGGCTTGTTTCGCGACGTCTTGATGGCCGTGGCCAGCGCGCACAGCCACTTGGTGGTGCACCGCGACATCAAGCCCAGCAACATCCTCGTCACGCAAAGCGGCGTCGTCAAGCTGCTCGACTTTGGCATCGCCAAGATCATTGAAGAAGAGAGCCAAGCCAGCGACACCACGGACCTCACGCGCGAGTGGGGTCGCGCCATGACGCCCGAGTACGCCGCGCCCGAACAACTGCGCGGCGACAGCGTGACCACCGCCACCGACGTGTACGCCTTGGGCGGATTGCTGTATGAGTTGTTGACGGGGCAGTTGCCTCACCCCAAGCGCCGCCGCGGGCCACTGCACCACGCTACGGCGGACCTGGAAAGTGAGCCCGTCAAGCCCAGCACCTGCATGCCCAGCACAGCGCTGCGTCGGCGCATCGAGGGCGACCTTGACACCATCGTCATGCGCGCATTAAAGCCGTCCGCCGGCGAGCGGTACCCGACGGTCAGCGCCATGCTCGAAGACGTGTTGCGCCATCTGGACGGGCGCCCGGTGCTGGCGCGGGCCGATTCATGGCTCTACCGTGCCAGCAAATTCATCGGTCGAAACAAAGGCGGCAGTGCCGTGGTGGCCGGTGTGGCGCTGGCGCTGCTCGGTGGCGCCCATGCCCAGGTGGCGGTGCTGGTGGCGCTGGCCGCAGGTACGCTGCTGGCGTCGTGGCAAGCACGTTCGGCGCAAGCCCAGGCCCGGGCAGCCAGGTTGGCGCAACAACGCGCTGAAGAGGTCAAGAAGTTCATTGCATCCATCTTCACCGAAGCCAAGCCGCGGGACGGGCAAGGTGGTGTTGTCACCGCAGCCGACTTGCTCACATCCGCCTTCCATCGCATCGACGCGGAGCTGGGCGCCAACCCCGCCGTCGCCGGTGAGCTGGGCGTGCTAGTGGCCGAGAGCTGTTCGCGTCTGGGCGACGTGGCGCTGGGTGCCCGCGCG
The DNA here is from genome assembly GCA_043776165.1 of Rubrivivax sp. Lineage (GTDB taxonomy): Bacteria > Pseudomonadota > Gammaproteobacteria > Burkholderiales > Burkholderiaceae_C > Rubrivivax. The sequence goes on from JAYVRO010000485.1 coordinate 4,553, forward strand.
CTTCAGGCTGCTTTGCCACGCTGCACTCAGGTCTATGGCGCGATCCACGCGCTCACGCTGCAAGGCCGCACGCTGGAGCTGGAAGCCCTTAATCACCTGGGCGACTTTGACAAGGCGCAGCCACTGCTGCCGGCACTGTTGGCAGACCTGCGCAGCCAGCTTCCGGCACAGGCGGCGCGCTTGTCTTTTGCGCTTCAAGAGAGCTCCTACCTTTGGGCCAAACGCGAAGACGAAACCGTGAGCCTGGCCGACGCCCAAGAAGCCGTGGCGGTGGCCGAGTTGCACTTCGGGCCACTGCACGAACAAACGTTGCAGGCCATGGGCTTTCTGTCCAATACCTGGATGCACTTTTCACGTTACGCACAAGCCCTGAGCGTCGGTGACCAGTCAATGCAGCGCGCGCGTCAGGCGCTGGCCGGCCAGCGACCGCACAGCGTGCTGACCGAGCTGGAGCGCTCTTTTGCCGACGCCCTTGTGAAGGTCGGTCGCCCGGGCGACGCCGAGCCCATCGCACGTCAAGTGCACACCGACCAACTGGCTTTGGACACCGTGATGACAGCCCGCGTGGTCAACGCCATGACCATTCACGCGATGGCGCTGACGGGCATGGGCCGCGTTGACGAAGGCATCCTGGTGGCGCAGCAGGTGGTTGTCGAGCATGCGCGGCTGACGCCACGGGAAAACAGCGACACCGCGGCTTTTGCCGACCGGCTGGCGTGGTCCTTGTTACCCACGCGGCGGCTCGATGACGTGGCGGTTTTGTTGGAGCGAAGCGCCCAGATCAGTTTGCGCCTGGGCCGCGAACCTCATGCGTCAACGCTGCGCCGCCAGCGCGTGCGTGCACAGCTGTGCGCCTGGCGCGGCCAGACGCTGGAGATGCAAGAACTGCTGGACGCCGCCGAGGTGAACGCCTTGGCCATCCACGCGATGGAATGGGCCCGACTTGCGCGCGTGCAGACCACGGCGCTGCGCGTGCAAGCGCAGTGGGCGGCAGGATTGACGTCAGCGCGCCTGGCGTTCGAGCGATGCGTCACCGCCAAAGCGCTTCCGAGCGACCACGCCCATGCCTTGACGGAATGGGGCTTGTTGCTGCTGGACAGTGGCGACGTGCAGGGCGGCCACGAAAAACTCTTGCGCGCGCAGCAGCAATTCGAGCTCGGGCAGGTGCAGTCTTCGGTGCTGACAGCCGACACCGCGTTGGGGCTGGGCCGTTGCCACTTGGCTGCTGGCCGCGCTGATGAGGCGCACAAATACTTTGCCAGCGCAGAAAGGTGCTGGGCCGCCAGCCACGCGGGCAGCGTTTGGCATGCGCAGGCACAGCACTGGCTGGCGCTGGCGCTGCACGGCCAGGCGGCGCTGCAGCGCAATGCGCAGTTGGGCTTGCGCGCCGATGAACTGCAGGCAGTTTGCAGCCCCGTGTTGCGCGCCAGCGGCTTGCTCAGCCTCGTGTCGTTAGAGGCAGCGCCGGGGCGTTAGGCGCGCGGCGGGTTAATTTGCAGCGTTCAACGATCGCTGCAACCAAGCCCGCGCCGGCACCCCATCGCGCTTGACGTTGACCATCTCTACATCGCGCTTTTGCGCTCGCCGCGCGAGTTCGTGGTTCACAAAGATGCACTGCATCATGGTGCTGGCCATGGCCAAAAAGTGGCTGCGACTTTTCCGCTGGATGCCCATGGCGGCCCTGTCTTTGTCACTGGCGTCATTGGCGCTCAACTGCGCATGCCAGAGCGTGACTTCACTGCGGCGTGCACCGTCTTGGGGGCACTGTCCAAACTCATGGCACGATTGCGCGGTCCACTTGGTCGCTGCATTTGGCTCGGACACAGACAACACTGCGCGCAAGCCATGAGCTTTTTGGCGCATTTGTTCAGCGCAGGTGAGCAGGGGCAGTGAAAGCCGCCCGCTCGTTGCACCTTTTCATCGGAGACCCGACATGACTTTGACTTCGTTTGCACGCCCGCCCCGCGCCACGTTGGCGTTGTCCTTTGTCACGGCCTTGCTCGGCGTCCTGCTTGTCGGTTGCGGTGGCGGCGGCGGTGACAACTCGCCTACGGCCGAGCCCTTGACGACGACTTTGACCGGCGTGGCCGCCACTGGCGCAGCCATCGCCAACGCCGACGTCAAGGCGGTGAACGCCAACGGCGCGAGCGTGGTCGCAAAGACCGCAGCCGACGGCGGCTTCAGCATCAAGATCGGTGACGCCGCGCCTTTTGTCTTGTCAGTCACCGACGCCAGCGGCAAGGCTTGGTATTCGTACGCCAAACAAGCCGGCGTCACTAATGTCAACCCGTTAACCACCTTGGCCATGCTCGACGCCAACGGCAACAAACCGCTGGCCGACCTGGCCGCTGCCTGGGCCAATGCCGGCGCGCGCCCCACTGAAACGCAGGTGCTGGCGGCTGCTGCCAAAGTCAACGCCAACCTGCAAAGCGTGATGCTGGCCAAGGGCGTTGACGCCAAGAGCGTGAACATCTTCAACGCCGCTTTCAAGGCCGACCACACCGGACTCGATGCGGTGCTCGACGCCCTGCGGGTGAACATTGTTTGCACGGCCACGAACTGCACACAAACCATCAACGGGCCCAGCGTCCCAGGCGGCCCCAGCGGCACCACGCTGCTCACCTGGAACGGCAACGTCGCCACCACGGGCTTTGCCATCGGTTGGACGGGGAGTGGCGGCAGCGGCGCCGTCACCGCGGGGCTGGGCACTTGCAAGGCGCCGGTCGTGGGCACCTATTCATTGGTGGTGCAAGTCAGCGTGAGCGGACCGGGTGCCGTGGCCATCCCGGAAATTTGCGTCGACGGCCTGCCCGGCAAGCCCGCCACACAAAGCGAGTTCTGCGCGAGCAGCACCGTCACGCAACAGTTGCCGCCCGGCGTGGCCGTGGTGAGCTGCACCTTTGCTGGCGACAGCGGCACCATCGCCGCGCGCATCCCCGCGCCAGCAGCGCTGGACTACAGCATCAAATACAGCTTTGTAAAGCGCTGAGTTCGGCGCGGAGCAAAAAAACTCTGGCTGGACCCTGCGTTAAACATTGAGATAACAAAGCCCAGGCCGCTCCTTACGGACCCTTGACCCACGCGCTTAGGTGCGGCCCGCAGCGCCCATTGATCTGAACCGCGCTCGACCGCGCTCAACCGCGCCGCGCCAACACCGCGTCGCTGAGTGTTTGCAGCAAGGTGAGGGTGTCGTCCCAGCCAATGCAGGCGTCGGTGATGCTCTTGCCGTACTCCAGTTGAGCGGCGTCGTCCTTGCCGGGCGTGAATTTCTGGGCACCTTCCACCAAGTGGCTTTCCACCATGGCGCCAAACAAGCAACGGTTGCCTGCGGTCATCTGCGCCGCCATGTCTTTGGCCACCTCCAGTTGACGGCGATGCTGCTTGCTGGAATTGGCGTGGCTAAAGTCAATCATTAACTTGCAGGGCAGCTTGGCGGCTTCGATCTCTTTGCAGGCGGCAGCCACGTGCGCTGCGTCGTAGTTGGGCGCTTTGCCGCCGCGCAGAATCACATGGCAGTCCTTGTTGCCCTTGGTCTCAACGATGGCCACCTGGCCGTTTTTGTGCACCGACAAAAAGTGGTGCGGCCGTGCTGCGGCCTGGATGGCGTCAATGGCAATGCGGATGTTGCCGTCGGTGCCGTTTTTGAAGCCGATCGGGGCGCTCAAACCCGAGGCCAGTTCCCTGTGTACCTGGCTTTCGGTGGTGCGCGCGCCAATGGCGCCCCAGCTGATCAGATCAGCGATGTATTGCGGGCTGATGGTGTCGAGGAACTCGCTGCCTGCGGGCACACCCAAGCGGTTGATGTCGAGCAGCAACTGGCGCGCCATGCGCAGCCCTTCGTGGATGCGAAAACTCTCGTCCAGGTAGGGGTCGTTGATGAGGCCCTTCCAGCCCACCGTGGTGCGGGGCTTCTCAAAATAAACGCGCATCACCACTTCAAGCGTGCCGGCAAATTTGTGCCGCTGCTCTTTGAGCTTGCGCGCGTATTCCAGTGCCGCAGCCGGGTCGTGAATGGAGCACGGGCCGATGATCACCAGCAAGCGATCGTCTTTGCCGCTCATGATGTTGCGCACCGCGTTGCGCGTATCGCCCACCAGCGTTTCAACCGGTGTGCCAGCGATGGGAAAAAAGCGGATCAGGTGTTCTGGGGGCGGCAAGGGCGTGACGTCCTGAATGCGCTGATCGTCGGTCTGGCTGGTCTTTTCACTCAAGGCCAGCCGGCCGTCGTGCAGTGAGGGAATCGGCGTGATCGGTGCTGTGGTCATGGCGGTCACTCAAATGAAACGTTAATAAATCTGACTTCTCTGACTTCTTAACGAATGCTTTGGACAACAAAAAACCGCCGGGGTTGCCGGCGGTTTGTCTGGGTGCTGCGAGGGCTGTGTTGTCTACACGCGCTTGCAGTTCCAGCCGCCGAAGAGGGGCAAGAACCAATAGCTCGTAAAGAAGCTCGTGAAGAGAACACTGGTGCGCAACATGGACCGAAATGTAGCACGGCGGTTTTTTGACATCAGCCAAGGTCAGCAGGTAAGGTCAGCACCCACGATGACCACCACCCCCTACAACACCATCCCGCTCGTCAAGGGCTTGCCCCTGGTGGGCAACTTGCCCAAGTTCTTGCGCAACCCGTTGGCCAACGCGCAGTCGCTCGCCGTGCACGGCAATGTGGTGCGCTCGCGCACCTTCTTCGAGACCGTCACGCTCTTCGGGCCCGAGGCCAACCAGTTTGTGCTGCACGACCGGGAGGGCAACTTCTCCAGCCGCAAGGGCTGGAAGTATTGGATAGACGCCGTCTTCCCTGGCGCCATCATGGCCATGGACGACCCTGATCACCGCCTGCAGCGGCGCATCTTGCAAGTCGCCTTCAAACGCTCGGCCATGGAGCGCTATGTGCAAGACATGGGCCCGGTGATCGAAGCCGCGCTGGCCAAATGGCCGACCTCTGCCGCAGAGGGCGCCGATCAGACCACGCGGCTCTTCCCTCAACTCAAAGCGTTAACACTGAACATTGCCGCCCGCGTCTTCATGGGCATGGGTATGGGCACGGGCCGCGAGACCAACCGCATGAACCAGGCTTTTGTCGACACGGTGGCGGCTTCATTGGCCTTGGTGCGCAAGCCCGTGCCGGGGCTCGCGATGTGGCGCGGTGTGCGTGGGCGGCGTGTTTTGGTCGAGATCATGCAAAGCCAGTTGGCGGAAAAACGCGAACTGAAAGACGGCCAAGTCGGCCCCGATCTATTCAGCCAGCTCTGCCACGCCACCGATGAAGAAGGCCAGCGTTTCAGCGACGACGAGGTCATCAACCACATGATCTTTTTGATGATGGCCGCGCACGACACCACCACGTCAGCGCTGACTACCATGTGCTACTGCCTGGCACGGCACCCCGAGTGGCAAGCACGTTTGCGTGCCGATGCTCAAGCCCTGCCCAGCGCGCATTTGACCTACGCTGAGCTCGCCCAGTGCGAGCGCACCGAGTGGGTGATGAAAGAAGCGCTGCGTTTGTACCCACCGCTCACTTCCATCCCGCGCAGCACCACACGCGACTGCGCGTTTGGTGGCTACCAGCTGCCCAAGAACACGCCCGTGGGCTTGTCAGTCATCCACACGCACCACATGGCGGCGTACTGGACGGAGCCCACGCGCTTCGATCCCGAACGCTTTTCGCCCGCGCGTGCCGAGCACAAGAAGCACGCCTATGCCTATTTGCCCTTTGGTGGCGGCGCACACCTGTGCATTGGCCAGCACTTTGCCGACATGGAAGTAAAGGCCGTGATGCACCAATTGCTGCGCCGCCTTTGCATCAGCGTGCCCACGGGCTACCGCATGCCCTACCAATTGGTGCCGATCGCCAAGCCGCGCGATGGCTTGCCGGTGCGCTTGACTGCATTAGCAAATTAACGTTTCACACAAGTAGTGTGTAGGCCCCGGGGTGGCTAGCGCTAGAGAGCCGCCAACATGCGTGTACGCAAAGCACGCAGGCCCTTGATGGCGCCGCTGGTCTCATCGAACTCTGCCGCCAACAGGTCCAGCGCGGCGCGCTCGGCATGATGGCCCAGCGCTGACCAAGGTGCGCCCAGCAGAGCCCACTGCGCGCTGCTGAGCAGCAGCTCGCCACTCAAGAAGGTTTGGCGCTGCGCCGCGCCAGTGGTGAAAGAAGCCTCAACAAAGTGCCCCTGGTCTTTGCTGCGGCACAGGCCATGCGCCATGGTTTGATCGAAGACGATGAGGTCGCCATTGCTGAGTGGCACGCGCAGCTTGGCGTGCGGCATCACAAACTCGGTGTCAGCCAGGTCGAGCGCCAAATTCCAGAACAGGCAGCGTGGCCAGTGGCCAGCAACGTCGTTGTGAAACCCAGCACCCCAGGCACCCAGAAAATCAAGGCGCGCGGCAACGGCGTTTTCATAGGTGTCGCCATGGTTGTCGTCCGTGGTGTCACCAGTCGTGTCATCACTGCCGCGCATAGCACCCAGCACGCCGGTGCTTTGCAGCGCGCTGGCGATGCAGCGCAACAGCGCAGGGGCATCGGGGGCGTCGGCGGCAGCGGCGGCCAACTCGGCCCGCGTTACCAGCGCGTAGTCAATGTCGCCGGGCGCAGCCAAGTGCATGCGCGACTGCCCAAGCTGCGCCAAAGCCTGCAGCGTCAACTCGTCAAGCCCCAGGCCCTTGACAACATGCACATGGCGGTAAGGCGCGCGCGCCAAGTGCTCAAAGTGCGGCTCTTCGCTGCGCACAGCAAAGGTCTTGAAGGGCGCCGGCACGGTGTAGGTGCTGGCGCTCAGGATGTGATGCTGAAGAGTCAAGGCAAGGTGAACTGAAGACGAATGTGCGCAGACCGCGACGAGCTGCGACAAGCAAGCGACGAGCCGCGCCACGAACGAGCCCGGCCTGCGTGCGCAACCTTAGTATCGCCAGCCATGCCATCCCGCCCGCCCGAACCAACAGCGCAAAAAGAAACCGCCGCGCAGTGGCTGGGGCTGAACCGCCCAGCGCTGGCCGTGTTGGCCGTGATTGGCTGCCTGGGGCTGAGCGAAGAAATCTGGGCCAGTTATTTGGCGCTGCATTTGGCCGACAAAACAGGCTCGGTGACGCAGGCGGTTTATTACATCGGCTGGATCGCCTGCGCGCAAAACCTGCTGGAAGGTTTTGCCTACATCCTGGGCGGCAACTTGGCGCACCGCTTGGGGCCGCGCTGGGCCTTGGCGGCCTCTGCTGTCGGCCCAGCAGCGGGCCTTGCCTTGGTGCTCACCACACAGTCGCCCTGGGCCATTGCGGTGGCGGCCGTGTTGATGACCAGCTGGGACGCGCTCTCGCTGCCCGCCACTTTTGACATCGTGGGCAGCGAGGTGCCCAAAAACCGCCGCACCATCGCCTTTGCCTTGCAGAGCATTCAAAAGCGTTTGCCCAAAATCTTGGGGCCCAGCATCGGCGCAGCGGTGTTTGTCGGCATCGGTTATTGGGCCAACGTGGTGCTGGCCTTTGCACTGCTGGCGCTGGCCATTGTTTTGCAGCTCTTTTTAACCCAACGCATGTGGCCCAAAACCGAGCCTGTGCATGTGCCCATGGCCAGCATCCTGCGCGGCATGTCGCCCGAATTGCGCGTGCTGCTGAGTGCAGAAATTTGCATCCGCTGGG
>JAYVRO010000486.1:0-12167 GCA_043776165.1 Rubrivivax sp.
GTGCGCGACATCTTCAACACCATCCGTCACCTGCGCCTCAGCGGTGTGACCATTTTGCTGGTGGAGCAAAACGCCCGCGCTGCACTCGATGTGTCCGACCACGGATATGTGCTGGAAACCGGCGAGGTGGCCCTGCAGGGCCCAGCCGCTGAGCTGGCCAACGACCCGCGAGTGATTGACACCTATTTGGGTGCAAGGAAGGTTTGAATTTCAGTTCGACGGATGGAGTGATCTGGAACGTTAACCCAAACAAGGCAACAGGCACAGCCCATGACTTACCCCAAAAACGCCTGGTATGTGGCCTGCACGCCCGATGAAATCGACGCCAAACCGCTGGGCCGCAGGGTCTGCGGTGAGGCCATGGCGATCTACCGCGCAGGAGCCGGGCAAGTCGCTGCGCTGGCTGACTTTTGTCCCCACCGAGGTGCGGCGTTGTCTCTGGGATCGGTCATTGAAGGTCAGCTGGTGTGCGGCTACCACGGCCTGCACATGGGCTGCGACGGCAAGACCATCGCCATGCCAGGTCAGCGTGTCGGCGGCTTTCCTGCGATCCACGCTTACCCCGTCGTCGAGCGCCATGGCTTCATCTGGGTTTGGCCGGGTAACCCAGCCTTGGCCGATGCGACAAAAATCCATCACTGTCACTGGGCCGACGACCCCGAGTGGACCTATGCCGGTGGTCTCTTTCACATCGCTTGCGACTACCGCTTGATGATCGACAACCTGATGGATCTGACGCATGAGAAATACGTGCATGCCAGCAGCATCGGCCAGCAAGAACTCGACCAAGCCGCGCCCAGCACCAAGACCCAAGGCAACGCGGTGGTGACGAGCCGCCACATGCAAAACATCAACGCCCCACCCTTTTGGCGCATGGCCCTGCGCGGTAACCTGTTGGCCGATGATGTACCGGTAGACCGTTGGCAAATCTGCCGCTTCACACCGCCCGGCCAGGTGATGATTGAAGTCGGCGTGGCGCATGCGGGCCACGGCGGGTACGACGCACCGGCCGCGCACAAAGTAGCCAGCGTCGTGGTTGACTTCATCACGCCCGAGACCGACACCAGCATCTGGTATTTCTGGGGCATGGCGCGCAACTTCAACCCCAAGGACCGCGCACTCACTGCAAGCATCCGCGACGGCCAGCACAGTATCTTCAGCGAAGACCTGGCCGTGCTCGAAGGCCAGCAACGCAACTTGCTGGCCCATCCAGAGCGCACCTTGCTGAGCCTGAACACCGACGCCGGGGGCGTGATGGCGCGCCGCGTATTGAAGGGCTTGGTGGACTTGGAGCGGGGGCCCTAAGCCAATACTGTTCGCTTAGCAAAGGATCCGTTCGGGCTGAGCTTGTCGAAGCCCCGCCAGGCACTTCGACAAGCTCAGTGCGAACGGTACAACGTGAACAGTATTGGGCCCTAAGCCACCGAGCCTCAGCGCGCTGACTTGTCTGCCGCAGCGTCGTCGATCAAAGCCATGGCGGTATCAGCCGATGTCGAACGCACCAGTGCCAAGATCGCCAGCCGCGCCAAAAAGGGCTCGGTTTGCGCTTCACCCAGCAACGCCAGTGTTTGACACAAGTGGGTGTAGGCAGCGTCGAGTTCTGCGTTGGTCATGCGCTGGTGTCCTGCAGGGTTCGTTTGATGGCGGCGTCGGCTTCATCCAGGGCCACCTGCAAGCCCACCCCGCACCAACGTGCCAGCACATGGCCGTCAGGGCGCACCAAGTAAAGCGCGTTCGGCGTCGCGCCATAAAGCGCGCGCAATTGGCCCGAGTGGTCAAACGCGTGCGCGGCGTCGTTGGCGGGCTCCAGGGCCAGCCAAACCGCTTGCAGGGGCAGTTTGCGGGCCGTCCACTGCGTCGCCCAGGTGTGCATCGCGGGCACGCCTTCGCTTGTCGACGACAACCACAGTGCGGTAAAGGCGCTTTTCAAAACGTCAGTGAGATGGCCAGCACGCAGAGCGCCATCAGGCAAGCGCCATGTCACCGGACACTCCACGCACACTGCGCCCGGCATGGGTCCTGCGGCGAATGCGGCCGAGCGTTCATCCAACGCATTCAAGGGCGAGCCGCTGTAGGCGATGGCTGTCGTTTGGCGCGGATTGATGAGCGCGCGCACCTCAGCGTGCTGGGCGGCCAAGCTCAGCACCGCCGTGCGCATCATCTCGAAAGCGAACGAGGGTGGCGCCATGAACTCCGTGCTCTTTTTGCCATGCGCCAAGTTTTCGGTCGCAGCGGCAACACGCTCGGCCGAATAACTCTCTAAAAGGCTCGGCTGTGCCACGCCCTTCACCACCAAGGCCAGTTTCCAGGCGAGGTTGTCGGCGTCGTCAATGCCCGAGTTCGCACCGCGCACACCGAAGATCGGCAACAGGTGCGCCGCGTCACCCGCAAAGAGCACGCGGCCATGCAAGTAGCGCTCCAAGGTCAGTGCGTTGGCCTTGTACAGCGTGATCCAGATGGGTGACCAAGCGCCCTGCTCGCCCATCATGGCCAAGAGGCTTTCCACACGCGGCAATACGTTCTCGGGCTCGACGGCTGCCACGGGGTCTTCGCCATCACGCAACTGGTAGTCAATGCGCCACACGCCCTGTGGCTGCTTGTGCACCAACACGGTGGAGCCGGGGTTGCAGGGCGGGTCGAAGTAGGCCAAACGCTCGGTGGTGCGCTCTGTGTCAAGTGAAATGTCAACAATGACGTAGCGCCCCTCGTAGCTCGTACCTTGCAAGGCCAAGCCAAGTTGTTCACGCACCGTGCTGCGGCCACCGTCGGTCGCCACGAGCCAGTCACAGCGCAGGCTGTAGTCGCCCTGGTCCGTGCTGAGCTGCAGACTGGCGCCACGGGCTTGTGCGTCCACCGCTGTCACTCGCGTGGCCCAGCGGATGTCGATGAACTCGCGCAAGGCTTCGGCGCGTTCCAGCAAGATCTGCTCGATGCTGTATTGCGCCAAGTTGATCATCGGCGGCAACTTCTGCTCTCCGTCGGGGCGGTCTTGCCCGCCTTGCGTCATCTCGAAGTGCAACACTTCTTGCTGGCGATAAAAACTGCGACCACCTGTCCACGGCAAACCTGTGGCCAGGAAGCCTGGCAAGGCGCCCAGCCGCTCGATGATTTCGAGGCTGCGTCTGCTGATGCAAATGGCACGGCTGCCGGTGCACACGCTGTTGTCGGCTTCGACCAAAACGCTCTTCACGCCGTGGTTGGCCAGCCCAATGGCAACGCACAGGCCAACCGGGCCCGCGCCCACAATGACCACGGCATGGCGTTGCGTGTCTGCACCCCCGTGCAGAGGCGGCAGTTTTGCCGCATGCACGGTGGCCTTGAACGGGTAGTCAACAAAAGCGCGCATCGTCACAACACCTTGTTTGCCAAGGCACTCATTCGCGCTTGATGCCTACCGCCCAACTTTTGACTTAACCCAACTGCGTCACGAACTTGGTGTTCAGGTAGCCGTCAAAAGTCTCGGTGCCACCTTCACTGCCGTAACCACTGTCTTTGATGCCACCAAACGGCGTTTCGGCGAGCGCCAAACCGAGGTGGTTGATGGTGATCATGCCGGCATCAATGTGGCTGCTGATGCGCTGCGCCGTTTTGGTGTTGGTGGTGAAGGCATACGCCGCCAGCCCAAAAGGCAAGCTGTTGGCACGCCGAATGACCTCGTCCAGGTCCTTGAAACGCACCATGCCAGCGACAGGACCGAAGGGCTCTTCGGTCATCAATCGGCTGCTGTCAGGCAGGTCGGCAATCACCGTGGGCGCAAAAAAATTGCCTTCGCCGCCCAGACGCATGCCGCCAGCCAATACCGTCGCACCTTGTTGGCGCGCGTCTTCAACAAAGCCGGCCACCGCAGCCACGCGGCGAGCTTGCGCCAAGGGGCCCATCTTGGTGCCTGCGTCCAAACCGTCGCCCACTTTCAGGGCTGCGGTTTTGGCCAGGAAGGCGGCGACAAATTTATCGTAGGCACCCTCTTGCACGTAAAAGCGCGTGGGTGAAACACACACTTGGCCCGCATTGCGGAACTTGAAACCCACGAGCAAACTGCTGGCCATGTCGATATCGGCGTCGTCACAAACGATCACCGGCGCATGGCCACCGAGCTCCATGGTGCAGCGCTTCATCAAGCTGCCCGCGACGGCAGCAAGTTGCTTGCCCACCGCCACCGAACCCGTGAATGAAATCTTGCGCACGATGGGGGAACGCATGAGGTGGTCAGACACCTCGTGAGGCACACCCCAAACGATGTTCAAACAGCCCGCCGGCAGACCTGCGTCATGGAACAACTGCGCGATGGCCACCACTGCGCTGGGCGCATCTTCAGGGCCCTTCAAGATGATGGTGCAGCCGGCACCCAAAGCTGCGGTGATCTTGCGAATGGCTTGGTTGAAAGGAAAGTTCCAGGGTGAAAACGCCGCACACACGCCGATGGGTTCGCGCAGCACGATCTGGCGCACGCCGTCAACGCGCGAGGGGATCACGCGGCCATAGATACGGCGGCACTCTTCGGCGTGCCACTCGGCATGCTCCGAGCACGCCATCACCTCACCCGTTGCTTCGGCCAGCGGTTTGCCTTGGTCCAATGTGATGTTGCGGCCAATGTCTTGGGCGCGGGCGCGTGCCAGCTCGGCCACCTTGCGCAAGATCTTGCTGCGCTCCATGGGCGACGTCCTGCGCCAGCTCTCAAACGCACGATGTGCACTGGCGAGCGCTGCGTCCAGGTCTTCGCGCGTGGCGTGCGGCAGTTTGCCGATGACCTGGTTCGTAGCGGGGTTCAAAACGTCCTGCTCTTTGCGGCCGTCGGCGTTGATGAACTGGCCGTCGATGTAAAGACTGAGGGTGGGGTACATGGTGATCTCGATGGTTAAAAAAATGGGGATGGAACAATGTGAAAAATGAATGTCATTGCCCAACGGCTTCAGCGCATGAACACGGCGCGGTCGAAAGTCAACAGCCGCGTGCCAACGAAAACCGTGGCCCAAGCCAAGCGCCCCCGGCGCGAGCCCCTCCAGCGACCGCCCCGGAACCGGCTTTGCCGGGCCGGCGGCGGTGCCCCCATGAGGGGGCGCGCGCAGCGCGCAGGGGATGGGTCAAAGTTTGCAGCCGCGACCGGGGTCGGCGAGACCCTTGCTGGCGACTTCCACCACCTTGTTCTCTTTACCCACCACCTGACGCAGATAAAAATCTTGCACCGGGTTATGTGATTTGTTAATCGTGAACATGCCGCGAGGGCTGTCGATCTTGGCTTTTTCCAGGGCCGCAGCAAATTCAGCTTTTTTGCTGAGGTCGCCCTTCACCGCATTCAAACCGATGGCCAGCATTTGCGCGGCGTCATAACCTTGCACGGCATAAACGTCAGGTTGCAGTTTGTAGGTTTTGGCGTAGTTCAGACGAAAGCTCGCGTCGCGCGGCACGGCCAAGCTGTCGGCGTAGTGCAGCGTGGTGAAGATGCCTTCGGCGTCAGCGCCTTGCGCGTCCAAGGTGCCGTCGGTCAAGAAGCCCGCGCCGTACAAGGGGATGCTCTTCTTCAAGCCCGCAGCAGCGTAGTCCTTGACAAACTTCACAGCACCACCACCGGCGAAAAACGTGTACACGGCGTCAGGTTTGGTGGCGGCAATTTCCGTCAGCAAGGCCTGGAATTCAACGCCCGGGAAGGGCAGGCTCAGCTCTTTCACCACCGTGCCGCCGCCTTTCTCAAAGGCTTCTTTGAAGCCAGCCACAGACTCGTCGCCCGCAGCGTATTTCCAGGTGATGGTGACGACTTTTCTGGCGCCCTTTTTGGCCACCACTTCACCCATCGCGTAACCCGGTTGCCAGTTGCTGAAACTGCTGCGGAAGATATTGCTGGCGCACATGGCACCGGTCACGGCACCTGCGCCCGCGTTGGGCACGATGAGCAACGTGCCGGTGTCCTTGGCCACCTTGGCCATGGCCATGGCCACGCCGGAGTGCACCGTGCCAATGAGCACGTCCACGTTGTCGCGCTTGATGAGTTTGTTGACGTTGTCTGTGGCCTTGGACGGCTCACTTTCGTCGTCCACTTTCACAAACTCGATCTCGCGCCCGCCGAGCTTGCCGCCTTGTTCTGCCACGTGCAGCCGAAAGCCGTTTTCAATGGCCACGCCCAAAGCGGCGAACGTGCCGGTGTAGGGCAGCATCAAGCCGACTTTGAGCTTGGTCGTCGTTTGTGCCTGAGCCAAGGGCGCTGCCAATGTGACCAGCGCAGCGGCGGTGGCAATCAAGGTGGTGGGGATGGTTTTCATGCGGTGTCTCCTAGGAGAAGTGGGTGTTGATGTCGGTGAATGAATGCCGAAGCCGCTGCGATGAGCAGTTCGGGTTGATCACGGTGCGGTGAATGGCCACAAGCGGCCATCTCCAGCAACTGCGTTTGCGGTACGCGGCGTGCAATGCCACGAACTTGCTCCAGCGTGCCGTACTCGTCATCCAGGCCCTGCACGGCCAGCAGCGGGCAGACGATGCTGCCGATTTGACCTTCAATTGACCAGTCTCGAAAACGAGCACGCAACCACACATTGTTCCAGCCCCAAAAAGCAGAGTCGGGGTCCCTGTGGTACTTGGCCAAACTTTGTTTGAGTGCGCCGGTCTCATAGGTGCGGCGCGTGGCTGCGATGCTGGCCACCGACAGGTCTTCAACCAGGATGTGCGGCGCGATGACGATGGCCGCCGCTGGTGCGACTGTTTCATGCAACGCAAACTGGGACGCGTACAAAAGAGCGATGGAGCCGCCGTCGCTGTGGCCAAACAATATCAGCGGCTGCTGCACGGCGTTCACGCCCAAGGCACTCAGCAACGCGGGCAGCACCTCAAAAGCCTGGCGGTGCATGAAGTCGGTGTCCCACTCTTCACCCGCCGCACGCGGGTCCGATTGGCCATAACCAGGGCGCGAATAGACAAGACCACGACACGCCGCAGCGGCGCACAGCCGAGCCGGAAAGTCACGCCACATGGCCACGGAGCCCAGGCCTTCGTGCAAGAACACGATGAGCGGCGCCGGCGTGCCTGCTGCGGCGAGGCGCGCACCCAGCCATTGGTGCTCGATGCGCACCAGGCGGCCGGCCCATTCGATACTGACGAAGCGGGTCGTCAGGGCCGACGGCTCACCAAGTCGTTTGGTATTGCTGTGTTTTGGTTTTGGCATTGCTGTGCAACATGCATTTGGTGCGGCGAGGGGACCGGTCGAGCCTAACCGATGGCGCCAACAGGCAGGCATGGCAGGCATGGCAGGCGGGATGGTCCCCGGCAGCGCTCAAGTGCCAAGGGCGACCGCGTCTGGAGACATACTGAACCCTTTGACCTGACCAATCACATGACACAAATTCGACTGACAGATTGCCGCACACTGGTGGTGGGCGCGGGCATCATGGGTGCGGGCATCGTACAAGTGGCCGCGCAAGCCGGGCACGAGGTGCTGCTGTTTGACGCACGCGAAGGCGCAGCGCAAGCCGCCAAAGCCAAACTTGCCAGCACGCTGGATGGCTTGGTGACCAAGGGCCGCATTGAAGCCTCGGATGCACAGGCCACGCTCGCCCGCATCGTGCCCATCGTCGCCTTGGCCGAGGCCAGCAATGTGCAGCTCGCCGTTGAAGTCATCATCGAGCACCTCGACGCCAAACGCGGTCTTCTCAAGCAGCTAGAGTCGATTGTTAGCCCGGTGTGTGTGCTGGCCAGCAACACTTCTTCGATATCCATCACGGCGCTGGCCAACGGCTTGACTCACCCCGGGCGTTTGGTGGGCATGCACTTCTTCAACCCCGTGCCTTTGATGAAGCTGGTGGAAGTGATCTCGGGCCTGCACACCGATGCCGCCGTGGCCGAAGCCATTTTCGATCTGAGCAAACACTGGGGCAAAGTGCCTGTGCACGCACGCTCCACGCCCGGCTTCATCGTCAACCGCATCGCGCGCCCTTATTACGCTGAAGCCTTCAACTTGCTCTTGGAGCAAGCCGCCACGCCGCAAGTGCTGGACGCCTGCCTGCGCGGTGCGGGTTTTCGGCTGGGGCCTTGTGAGTTGATCGACCTCATCGGCAACGACACCAACTTTGCCGTCACCTGCTCGGTTTATGACGCGAATTTTCAGGACAAGCGCTACCAACCTTCACTGGTGCAACGCGAGATGGTGGACGGTGGCCTTTTTGGGCGCAAAAGTGGGCGCGGCTTTTACAGCTACCCCGCTGGCGCTGGCGCCTTGCCAGTGGCCGTGCATGAAGCACCCGTCACCGCCCGGGAAGTCACGGTTCACGGGGTGGGCGTCGTGGCCGACTGGTTGGAACAAGCCGCCACCAAAGCACTGGCTCAACAAGGCTGGGGCCCTGCGCGCGAAACGTCCAGCAACTGGACCGGCATCAGCATTGACGGCGCCCGTTTGGTGCTGAGTGATGGCCGCTGCGCGAGTGCGGTGGCTCAAGCCACAGGCCTGGCCGACGTGGCTGTGTTTGATCGCCCCTTACACGTGCAATCGCAGTTGCCGTGCCCGCCTGGCACGGCCTTGGCCTATGCCTTGTCACCCACCGCCAGCGCGGCATGGCAAGCGCAGGCCGCGGCGTGGTTGGCCGCACTGGGGCTGGCACCTCTGGCGGTGGCCGACGCACCCGGCCTCATCGTCACCCGAACTGTGGCCATGCTCATCAACGAAGCTGCCGACGCCGTTCAGCAAGGCGTGTGTGACCCCGCAGGCGCCAATGCCGCCATGAAGCTGGGGGTGAGCTACCCCGCGGGGCCATTCGAGTGGCTGGAACGCTGGGGCGCCGCCGACGTGGTGCAGGTGCTGGACGCGCTTGACGCGCACTACCGCGGCGAGCGCTACCGCGTGAGCCCGTGGCTGCGCGCGCGGGTTTGAATCACATCGCACCCCTGCGCACAGCGCCCCAGGGCACCCGTGAGGCCCCGGGCCGCGTCAAATGGGCGCCAAGGCAGGTTCGTGCTTTGGCGCCCATGATGCTGGGTAAGGCGTGCGTGTCTGGTCAGTTCGGCATCTTGATGGCGGCCGCTTCTGCAATGGCGGTGTCGGCATCGGCTTGAAGCAAGAAACCCATCGCAACCGCGCGCAGACTGGCCTTGCGCACAGCTTCGGTGTAGCCCTCTACCGAGCCATAGCGTTCTTCCAGCGACAAGCGTGGGTCACCCTTGGCCAGGCGTTCGGCACGGCTGCGCGAAAAGGGAATCATGCCGCCCACGTAGTTGCAGATCTGGTCCTTGTGAAAGGGGCGGGCGCCGCCAGCCGTGATGTTCCAGCCCAGGTAAGTGCCCAACGGAACGTCGGTCAAGATGTTGGGTACACCGCCCACTTCATTGCCATCGGCATCCACGCGCGGCACCAGCATGCGAATCACTTGCTTGATGGGAGGCGGCACATTGGTGGGGATGCCCGTCGCATCAAAGGCATCGAACAGTGGGCCCCAGTCGTAGTCCAGCACGGGCATGATGAAGTCGGCCTCAGGGGCTGTGGCACGCAAGCCCGGGATCGTGGGGAAGCCCATGGCGGCCTTGTTGGCGTCCACCAACTGCGACAAGTTGGCCGCCGCCACCATGCCGCCGCCATGGTGACGGTCGCGCCCAACACCGGCAGGTGCATTCGGACGTATCCGTGGCCAGATGCTGTCGGGTGGCTTGACACCAAACATGACCCAATCTCGGAAGTGCACACGCAATGCGTTCACCACCGGCGTGTGGGGCACAGGGTTGGCAGGAAAGACACCCGTACCGAAGTTATTGCCTGGGCAACTGGGCCCAGCCGTGGGCAGGGCGATGCCTGGAATGCTGCTGCCAAAACCTCCAGCGCCACCGCCGTGAGTAGAACTGGCAATGTAGTAACGTCGAACGTTGCCTGGTAGAGGCAGATCACGCGCGCCGTCGCTGCCTACCCACTCGGGTGTGAGCTTCAAGGCCCACACTTCCGCCGAGCCAAAGTGCTCCATCACCTTCGGACATGTGAAGCTGGCGGTGCAGCGATCCAAGATGCCGCCCAGCGGCAAATTGCGCACGAGGTCGCGGCTGGGTGCCCACCATTGCGGGCCTTCGCTGCCCGCTTGGTACAGCTCCAGCACACCGTCGGGCTGGGCCCAGCGGAAGTTCAACGCAATGCGTCGCCCGGCGATGATGGGCCACATGCCGTCATGGACACGCTTGTGGTCCTCTCCCTGGTTGAAGCCCAGATGTAGCCAGCCGCGCAAAAAGTTGCCCGACTGCGAAACACCACGCGCAATGCTGTAGCTGATGCGCTGAGCAACGGGGTTGGGCGTACCCACGTCGTCCGCTGTAGCCGTTTTGAAGAACTGGCCCACGTCACGCCAAGCCGCAAAGCCAACGCCCAATACGTAGGGGTCTTTGGCCTTGAAGGTGATCATGTAGAGCTTGTTCACATCAAAGCCGCCACGCACACAAATTTGGGTCGCGTCGGGTGTGCCTGGGAAGGGGACTGTGGCGCTGCATTTGGCCCAGGCCCAGTCGATGCTGGCGATGGCTCTTTCGCCAGTCACCAACCCATTGGTGGTCTCGCCGTCGCGGCTGACGAGCTTGGCTTGGGCCGTGTCCAAGGACGCTGGCAAATAGGGCACCGGGTTGGTCTGCACGATCAAGGGCTGCGAGTCGACACCCGCTCGGTTGACGATGCGACCAAAGGTGTCGCCAGTCACCACGCTGCCGTCAGCGTTGCGCGCGATGGGCACTTGCACAAAGTGCCGTCCACCGACGAGCATGGTGGGGCGCACAGCCGTACCATTGGTGGCATTGATGGCCGAGTTGTCGCCCTGCCAACCACTGGCCAGGCCCACGTCGCCAAAGTTGCGTTCGGCCACGTTGATGGTGTTGGGTGAACCGCGGTTCGGCACGTCGTGCCACATCATGCCGCTGGCCTGGTTGATGGCCACAGGTTTGGTCAGAACGAAGCTGCTGACGTAACGCACTTTGCCGTCAGCGTCTTTGCCAAGACTGATGTCTTGAATGTGCGCGTTCAGTGGGTCGCGCGGGTCGAGTTCACCGAAAGCCCGACCCGAAATTTGCTCATAGGCAATGGTCTGCCCAGTGGCGCTGGCCAGGGGCTGGCGGTCATCAATGACGATGCGCGCAACACGTGCTTGCGCCAGGGGCGCTGCAAGCATCAAATACAGGCCCAAAGCGGCGACCGCCCGACCGTGACGCCACCTTGGCCGAAGGGGTTCGCGTTCCATCGTTGTCTCCGTTGTTGCTACTAAGAGGCAGCCCTTTTAGGCCATCGACTTCGACTTGGCATCGCGGAGAACCCTGTTGACTTTCCTTCTACTTTGGGGACGGGGCGGGCTGAGTTTGCGGCGCGTCCGCCGTGTCTGAAAGCCCCAACTCAGAACTCGTATTCGGCTTGCATTCGCGAAGTGCTTCGGGGCGACCCGCTGCCTTGGCCCACCCCATGAGATTGCCGCGAGAACAAGGCATTCAGTCAGAACAGGCTGGCACCAATGTTGATGAGCAGCGCCAACACCGTCGTGTTGAACAAGTAGGCCAAGATGCAATGCAGCGTGCCCACGCGGCGCATCGGTTTGGTGGCGAAAGAAACATCGGCTGTTTGCCCTGAGGTCCCGATGACCGCTGCGAAATAGAAAAAGTCGCCGTACTCGGGTGGTTCAGTGTCCGGGAAGACCAGCCCGGCGGGCCGTCCCTGGGCCAGTGCAGCGTAGTAGTCGTGGGCATAGTGCAGACAGAACATCACCTGGATGAAGGCCCAGCTCGACACCACCGTCACACCGGCCAAAGAGATGTGCGCCGCTTTCAAAGCGCCGTGCATGTCCTTCACCACCGCAAGTTGCCCACCAATGGCCAGCAGGCAAGCCACCGTGGCCACGACCACCAGCAACAGGAGCACCCGTTGGCCGTCGTCCTGCATCTGCGCGCGGCGCTTCATGTTGCTCGGGGATGAACGAATCATCATCACCGCAGCCAGGCCCACGTACAACAGCGCGCCAACGTTCCACGCGACCAGAAAGCGCGTGGCGGTATGCAAAGCCCCGGGCAAAAAAAACCACAGCAGGACCGTTGCTGCCAAGACCATGAAGAGCCTTGGTCTGGCTCGTACAACGCGAGGCCATCGCGCGAATGGACTGATCATGAAATACCTTTCCAAGGGTCAAGCTTTCGAATTCTGCAGGCCGCGAAACCTGGCCGCAAAACAGCGAGCATAGGAGGCT
>JAYVRO010000487.1:0-3504 GCA_043776165.1 Rubrivivax sp.
CGGGATGTTCCGGTTCGTCTGCGGTTGCCCGCTTTGAGTTCTGAGCGAGGCAAGCCGTGGCCCGTGCTGCTCTATTCGCATGGCCTGGGGGGTAGCCGCTCGGGCGGTGATGTCTGGGCCAACGCGTGGCAAGAGGCGGGGTTTGCTGTGCTGAATATCCAGCACCCCGGCAGCGACACCGAGGTACTGCGTCAGGGCATGGCCAGTTTGCGCAACGCCGCCAGTGGGCAGCAACTGCAAGAGCGTGTGACCGATGTGCGTTTTGCACTGGACGAGTTGGCACGCAGGCAGGCCCAAGGCACCTCGCCCTGGGCTGCTGCGCGCTTATCCAGCATCGGTTTGGCGGGCCACTCCTTTGGTGCGCAAACCGTGCAGGCCATCGCCGGCCAGCGCTACCCCGCGCCCACGCAGTTCACCGACCCTCGACTGCACGCCTTCATTGCGCTGAGCCCTAACCCAGGTCGCAACACCCTGAGCGCGAGCGAGCAGTTTTCCCAAGTGACCAGCCCTTTCATGGCGGTAACTGGATCTTTGGACGGCGACCCGTTGGGCCATGGCACCGATGGCATCCGGCGTGCCAGCGTTCACGATGCATTGCCCGTGGGCCAGCGCGCCCTTCTGTGGCTTGACGGCGCCGATCACATGACCTTTGCGGGCAACGCGAGCCAGCGCATTGATGGCCGTGGGGCCTTTGCACGCGAGGAGGTGGCGCAGCGGCGTGAAGCCCAGCACCATGCCTTTGTGGCGCAGGCGACAACACTGTGGTGGTTGGCCCACTTGTCCACAACCGACGATGCGCGTGCACTGGCCTTGGCTTCGTTGCGACGTCTGCCAGTGCAAGACAGTGCCGATCGCCTGATTTTTTGACCCCTGGGTCGCGAGCTGGTCAAGCGGCCCGGCTCGTCAACGAGGTTCATATCAATTGTTAAAGACAACGGAGTAACCCATCATGTTCAAGACCACCATCGCAGGCAGCCTGCCCAAACCCTCGTGGTTGGCCGAGCCACAAAAACTTTGGCCCCAGTGGCGCGCCAGCGGCGCAGAGTTGCAACAGGCCAAACTTGATGCCACGCTGATGTGGATCAAGGCGCAAGAAGACGCGGGGCTGAGCGTCATCGGCGACGGTGAGATGTCGCGGCAACACTTTGTTCACGGCTTCTTGGAGCAGGTCGAAGGCATCGACTTTGAACACAAAGTGGAGATGGGCATCCGCGACGACCGCTACAAAGCCATGGTGCCGCAAGTGGTGGCGCCACTGCTCTTGCGGGGTCGTGTTCACGCCATCGAGGCCCAGTTCTTGCGCGCCAACACCACACGCCGAACCAAGTTCACGTTGCCCGGTCCCATGACCATCGTCGACACAGTGGCCGACCGGTTTTATGGCGACCGCACGACATTGGCCTTTGCGTTTGCAGAGTTGCTGAACCAGGAAGCCTTGGCCTTGCAGGCGGACGGCATAGACGTGGTGCAGTTCGATGAGCCGGCTTTCAACGTCTACATGGCAGAGGCCGCCGATTGGGGCGTGCGCGCGCTAGAGCGTGCGGTGCTTGGCCTGACTTGCACAACGGCCGTGCACATCTGCTATGGCTACGGCATTCAGGCCAACCTGGACTGGAAAAAGACACTCGGTGCGGAGTGGCGTCAGTACGAGAAGATTTTTCCGGCGCTGGCTGCGAGCTCGATTGGGCAGGTTTCACTCGAATGCATTCACTCCTTGGTGCCGCTGCATTTGATGGCCTTGCTCAAGGGCAAGGATGTGATGGTTGGCGTCATCGACGTGGCCAACGACACCATCGAAAGTGCCGAAGAAGTGGCCGACACGATTGGCCGCGCACTGCAATTTGTGCCGAGCCAGCACTTGATCGCCTGCACCAACTGCGGTTTGGCGCCGATGTCGCGTGTAGTGGCCCTGGCGAAGTTACACGCGCTTGGCGCTGGTGCAGCGCTGGCCAGCGCGCGTACTGCAATGAGCAACTGAAGAAATGAATACTTGGAACATCAGCAAGTAAAACAGCCCGACAACGCTGGTTTGTCGGGCTGTAGAGATAAGAGCGAGCCGCCTTTTACGACGGCCTCAGTGCAAGCTCAACTGGTTTGTTCAATGCCTGCGATGGCCCAGCTGCGGCTGTCGTCGAGCGGCTTGACCAAGTGCCAGATTTCGTTGAAGTTGGCAGGCTCTGCACCGGCTTCTTCGCGCAATTGACCAGTGAAGCGCACGCTGACGATCTGGCGTTCAGCTTCCTGCGCAACGTCCAGCACCTTGGCGTCGACATGGAGGACGTCGGTCTGTTGCTTGGCGTTGCCACGCTCTTGCAAGTCGACTTTGGCCACGGCAAACATCTCGGGCGTCGTGAAGCTGCGCAGATCGTCCAGATCACCAGCGTCGTTGGCCGCTTGCAAGCGGATGAAGATCATCTTGGCCACGCGCTCAACACCTTCGCTGTCAAAGGTTGCTGGCACAAAGGCCTTGGCCACGGGCGCTGGTGTTTCAACTGGCGCAGACCCCATGTCGGCGGCAGTGTTGCTACCGGCCGCCAGGGTATTGTTGGCGTTAGGTGACACATCGGCGCCTCCCGTGGGTGCACCGGCCGCGCCCGAAGTGGGCCAGGCGACTTGCGCGCCACCGGCATTGCTACCGCTCTTGCCGTCACCCACATAGGCCATGCCCGCGCCCGGCGCCGCAGCAGGTGCTGGCGAGAAGCGACGCATGATCAAGCGAATGATGAAAAACGCTGCCACGGCCATCAAGGCGATCATCAGGAAATTGCCCATGCCTTCACCCATGCCCAAGTGGCTCATCAGGGCGGCAATGCCAAGGCCTGCAGCCAAGCCTGCCAAAGGACCCATCCAGGAACGTTTGGCGGCAGCAGGTGCAGCACCAGGGGCTGCTGCAGGGGTTGCAGGGGCGGCCTGCTGTGGCGAAGCCTGGGCGGGTTTGCCCGGAGCGGCGTCCGGGGCCGTCTTGGCAGGCATGTTGCGTTGCATGCCCGAGGAGTTGCCACTACCCAGACGTTTTGCCAGGGCATCGGTGGGTACAAAGCTCAGTGCAGTTGCGGCCATCAGCAGGCCAAGCATCAAGGTCTTCATCGTGGGAGTCCTTCAATTGAACGGGAACCGCAGGCGTGTAGCGCCATCAATGCACTGTACGTGCAGCGCAGGTGATAGTGTGGGGCAAAACTGGCGCGGTTCAAGTGCGGCTTTTCCTGAATGTAAGTGCGGAAAAACCTATGCATTCGCACTGGGCGAGGGATGTAAAAACCATTGGGATCAGCACCGCAGTCTAAGCCCCGACCAAACGTCCCAGCCATTCTCGCAATGCCATGCGCACTTGAACAAAACCTTCGCCGCTGGGCATCCATCCACCCGAGTATTCGGCCAAACCCATGGGAGCCGGGACGACCGCCAACTTGAGCCGTAAGCGCTGTGCGGCGCGCTCGAAGGCGCCTACGGCGCGACGCATATGGAAACCGTGGGTGACCAGCACGATGCGCTCGATGCCACTCT
>JAYVRO010000488.1:0-3504 GCA_043776165.1 Rubrivivax sp.
CGGGCAGGTGTGTCATGGTGTCAGTCGTGTTTGAGGCCGCGCAAAGTGACTACTTTCAATGGCTCTACCAACGCTTGCCGTCGGTTCTGTCCACCAACAAGGGTCGCAGTCGCTCGGCGATCGCTTCGCGAGCACGAAAGATGCGCGAGCGCACAGTGCCAATGGGGCAATTCATGGCGTCGGAAATTTCTTCATAACTCAGGCCTTCGATCTCGCGCAGGGTGATGGCTTGACGCAACTCTTGTGACAAATCGTCCACCGCCGCGTTCACGGCTGCGGCAATTTCTTTGCTCGCCAACAGTGCTTCGGGTGTCGCCGCGTCGCTTAGTTCATTTTCGACGCGCGATGGTTCCTCACCATCCTCGGAAACCGCCATGGTGTTTTGCAGCATCAGGGGGTCGCGCTTCATGTCGGCCAGGGCCTTTTTCGCCGAGTTCACCGCGATGCGATAAAGCCAAGTGTAAAAAGCGCTTTCGCCCCGGAACTGCGACACCGCACGATAGGCGTTGATGAAGGTCTCTTGCGCGATGTCTTGCACTTTGTGCGGGTCGCGCACAAAGCGCCCGATCAAGCGCTCAATGCGGCGCTGGTACTTCACAACCAACATCTCAAAAGCATGCTTGTCGCCGCGTTGTACGCGTTCGACCAGCAGCCTGTCGAGTTCGTTCTCTTGCATTCAGTGCCGCTGGTGTTAGAGCGCTTGGCGGGCAGGGGCCGCTACGCTCTGCGCGTAGAGCGCAATGCACAGAACGCGAAAGTCATACGGCAGGTCACACTGGCGCACCACCAGCCACAGTCCACCGCGCGCCAGTTGCGGCGAGTTCAAGCGCAGCAGCAGCGCAGACGTGAGGTCCATCATCACGTCCACGCGAGTCAACTCAAACGATGATGCCGATAGATTCACGGGGTCGTTCAGCTCTAGCCGCCACGCCACGCCGCTCCATTCGAGCGTGCATGCCGGAAATCGCAGCCCTCGCCAAGCGAGCGCGGCTGCCGCGACTCCGGCCAACAAAGCGACAGGCATTGCGTCAGAAGCCACCGAACCCAGGCGCATCAAAAGCCAAAACAACAGGCTTGCTGCGGCCAACGCATACAGCAAGAGGTGCACGCCAGCCCAAGGCCCGCCACCAGCACAACTGACCCGCACAGCCGGGGCATGGTGCATGTTTCAGATGCGGCGAAAGACCAGCGTCCCGTTGGTGCCGCCGAAGCCGAAGTTGTTCTTCACCGCGACGTCGATCTTCATGCTGCGCGCTTCGTTGGCGCAGTAGTCCAAGTCGCACTCGGGGTCTTGGTTGAAGATGTTGATGGTGGGCGGGCTGATCTGATGGTGAACAGCCAACACGCTGAACACCGATTCGATGCCCCCTGCGCCACCCAGCAAGTGGCCTGTCATCGACTTGGTGGAATTGATCACCACCTTGCGCGCGTGCTCACCCAAGGCCAGCTTGATCGCATTGGTTTCGTTCAAATCGCCCAACGGTGTGGACGTGCCGTGCGCATTGAGGTAGTTCACCTGGTCGGCGTTCACGCCCGCGTTGCGCAAAGCCGCACGCATCGAGCGCTTGGGGCCGTCAACATTGGGTGCCGTCATGTGGAAGGCGTCAGCGCCCATGCCAAAACCAGCCAGTTCGGCATAAATCTTGGCGCCGCGTTTTTTGGCATGTTCGTACTCTTCAAGCACCAGCACACCCGCGCCTTCACCCAGCACAAAACCGTCGCGGTCTTTGTCCCATGGGCGCGAAGCGGTTTGAGGGTCGTTGTTGCGCGTAGACAGCGCACGCGCAGCCGCAAAACCGCCCACTCCCAGGGGAGACACCGTGGACTCTGCGCCACCGGCAATCATCACGTCGGCGTCACCATATTCGATCAAACGCCCGGCTTCCCCAATGTTGTGCAACCCGGTCGTGCACGCAGTGACCACAGCCATGTTGGGGCCCGTGTAGCCAAAGTGAATGGAGATGTGGCCCGAGATCATGTTGATGATCGAGGCCGGCACGAAAAAAGGCGAGATGCGCCGCGCCCCGCGCGCAAGGTACTCGGCGTGGGTCTGCTCGATGAGCTGCAAGCCACCAATGCCCGAGCCGACCATGCAGCCATAACGCTCTGCGCTTTGTTCGTTCAGCGCGTCGCCGTTTGGCAAGCCTGCGTCAGCCACCGCTTGCATGGCAGCCGCCACGCCGTAATGGATGAAGGTGTCCATGTGTCGAGCTTCTTTGGCGGGCATGTATTGCTCGACATTGAAGTCCTTTACCTCGCCCGCAAAGTGGCACGACAAACCGCTGGCGTCAAAGCGCGTGATGGGGGCAATGCCCGAGCGCCCGGCGATGATGTTCGCCCAGCCCCGCTCCACCGTGTTGCCCACCGGGCTGATGAGGCCCAGCCCGGTTACGACGACCCTGCGCCGCGTCATGCTGGCTCAGCCTTTGGGGTGATTGACCGCGTAGTCGATGGCCAACTGAACCGTGGTGATTTTTTCGGCTTCTTCATCGGGGATCTCGATGCCGAACTCATCTTCCAACGCCATGACCAGTTCGACGGTGTCGAGCGAGTCGGCGCCCAGGTCGGCCACAAAGGCCTTGTTGTTGGTAACTTCTGCTTCAGCAACGCCAAGTTGCTCAGCAATGATTTTTTTGACGCGTGCTTCGATATCGCTCATGACTCCTCCAGGAGTAGGTACAGAAAACAACCCTCGATTCTACCGGGGGGCCTCAACCGGTTTTTACCTGCGTTCAAGCCGCGTGGTCTGCACGAACCGGGTGCAACACGCAATGCTTCAGTTCATGTACATGCCGCCGTTGACGTGCAATTCGGTGCCCGTGATGTAGGCGGCCAGCGGCGAGGCCAAAAAAGCCACCGCATGGGCCACCTCATCGGCCTGGCCCAAACGGCCCAGCGGTATTTGCTGCAGCAATGCAGTGCGCTGTGCTTCGGGCAAGGTGTCGGTCATGTCAGTGGCGATAAAACCCGGCGCAATGCAATTGACGGTGATGTTGCGGCTGCCCAGCTCACGCGCCAACGCGCGTGTCAAACCGGCCACGCCGGCTTTGGCCGCCGCGTAGTTGGCTTGACCCGCATTGCCCATGGCGCCTACCACCGAGGTGATGTTGATGATGCGGCCAAAACGCTGTTTCATCATGGTGCGCATCACCGCGCGTGAAAGGCGAAACACGGCCTTCAGATTGGTGTCGTGAACGGCGTCCCAGTCATCATCTTTCATGCGCATGGCGAGTTGGTCGCGGGTGATGCCAGCGTTGTTCACCAACACATGCAAACCGCCCTGCTCTTTGACGATGCCGTCGACGACCACATCGACCCCTGCAGCGTCGGTGACGTTGAGCACCACACCACGGCAACCTTTGTGCGCCGTCAGGGCTTTGCTGATGCCCTGGGCGCCGGCTTCGCTGGTGGCCGTGCCGACAACACAAAAACCCTGGGCCGCCAGGCGGGCTGCGATGGCCCGGCCAATGCCTCGCGACGCGCCAGTGACCAGAGCCACTTGTT
>JAYVRO010000489.1:0-3501 GCA_043776165.1 Rubrivivax sp.
GTGGGCCGGGTGGTGGCCAACGTGGCCTCCAGCAGTTGCTGGACCTGGGGTTTGCCTTCGACGGTCTTGATGTTCCAGGTGAAGGTGACCAGGTCGCGCCAATAACAGTCGTCGTCGAACATGGCCACGGCGCGGGGGATGTCGCGCTTTTCCAGCGCCGCGCCAAAGGCGGCCAGCCAGGCGGCAGCGGCCGCCGTGGGGGCTGAAACGGGGGCAGAGCGGGGGGCGTTCAGAGTGGCGGTGTCGGTCATCGCAAGGTCTCCGTCGGTTGGGAGGTGGGTGGATGGGTGGGCTCTGCAGTAAACATCGTTGGCGCGGGCTCCGCAAGAGGGTGAATCACGCCCCACCGGAGGTGACTCAACCCGAAACACCCCAGGCCGCGCCACGCGGGGTGGCCCGCTGCGCCAGTGGCTTGGCTACCATCGCGGGCTGGGCCGCCTGGTTGCCCGCCACCCACTCCCGGAGACACCCGTGTTCAAAGCCCTGCTGATCGAAAAAGACGAGGCTGGCTACCGCGCCAGCGTCAAGGACATCGACGACACACAACTGCCCGAAATGGCCGAAGGCGCCGTGACGGTGAGTGTTGACTACTCCACCATCAACTACAAAGACGGCCTGGCCATCACCGGCAAATCACCGGTGGTGCGCAAGTTCCCGCTGGTGGCAGGCATCGACTTTGCCGGCGTTGTCGAGGCCAGCACGCATGCCGCATGGAAAGCCGGGGACCGCGTGGTGTTGAACGGCTGGGGCGTGGGCGAAAGCCATTCCGGCGGGCTGGCGCAGCGCGCGCGGGTGAAGGGCGATTGGCTGGTGGCGCTGCCCGCAGGCATCAGCAGCCGCCAGGCCATGGCCATCGGCACGGCCGGCTACACGGCCATGCTGTGCGTGATGGCGCTTGAAGGGCATGGCCTCAAGCCCGACGCGGGCGACATCCTCGTCACCGGAGCCAACGGCGGTGTGGGCAGCGTGGCGATTGCTCTGCTCTCCAAGCTCGGCTACCGCGTGGTGGCGGCCACGGGCCGGCCTGAGGCCGCCGATGCGTTGAAGAAGCTCGGCGCGGCCGAGGTGATCGCCCGCGACGAACTGGCCAGCCCCGGCAAGGCGCTGGGCAAGGAGCGCTGGGCAGGCGTCGTCGATGCGGTGGGCAGCCACACGCTGGCCAACGCCTGCGCCGGCACAAAGTACCGCGGCGCCGTGGCGGCCTGCGGCTTGGCGCAGGGCATGGACTTCCCGTCCTCAGTGGCGCCTTTCATCTTGCGCGGCATCACGCTGTACGGCATTGACAGCGTGATGGCGCCCATCGCCTTGCGCCGCCAGGCCTGGGAGCGGCTGGCGCGGGACCTGGACATGAACAAGCTGGCGGCTATGACACGCGAGATCGGCTTGGGCGAGGCGATGGCGGCGGGTGCCGACATCCTGGCCGGCAAGATTCAAGGCCGGGTCGTGGTGAACGTCAACGCGTAGGCGATTTCTCATTCGTATTGATGGGGCGCGCGCTTGTTCAGCCAAGATTTTCCCCTGCGTGACCTTGCAGCGTTTTGCGGCATGTGATCCCATTGCGTTGGCCACCACGCCCTTGCATCCCGAACGACAACGGCCCAAGAGGAGAAATTCATGCTGCGCGAAAGCACTTCACCGGTTTCGTTCACCCTCACTCGATCTGGCGGTGCGCGCATCAAGGCGCAAGTCGATATCTGGCTGGCGACTCAAAACGGCTGGGAGCACAAGGGCGACGCAAAATTCGATCAAACCACCGGCACGAGCGAGGTCCACTCAATCAGGATCGACACGGGGTTCTACACCGCGCGCTTTCGATGCTTTGTCGAAGAAGCCATTGGTGGCGGTTTCGGCTTTGCGTTTGCTGTCTCCGGCACGCCCACCTACCAAGATGCCGGCGACGTCAACACAACGCCCAAGGCTGACGATTCCAAGAGCTACGACGATCTTTTTGTGCTGGTGGTCAAATGAAGCGCGCGTTGCAACTCGGTGTCGCCGCACTGATCGGCGCGTTGCCTATGGCCGCGTCGGCAGCGGATGCGGGAGACATCTTCAGCAAGGGCAATCTGAAATGGGATGACCTGCTTACTGACAACGCGGCAGGCGCCGTCACTGCGGCAGGCTTCCTCGACATCAGCGGTGACTCGATCCGTTCTGTCGAAAACGTGCGTGACCTGGTGGTCTCGCTCAAGGGGCTCGAGGCGAATGGCGACAAGGCAACTTTCGGCCTGTCGATCACGCCGGCACGAACAAGGCTGATGCGACCCCAGTTGAGCAGCTACGGGCGTTCCCGGGCCTATCGCTTGCTCAGCGCCACCACGCTAAGCTATGCACAGGGTGAGGCGACCTTGGAAGGGCGCAGCTACCAACGACGCGCGGTCGCCATCGACTCCGGCTTCTTTCTGAATGATGAAGACGACCCGGTCATCGCGCTCGCGAAGCTGGACAAGGACGGGGAATGTTCGCTCTTCGACGCGGAGCCACCCCCAAGAGATGCCGTCGCCGAGGCAAGAGCGCGAGGCGAGTTGCCACCGGGCCCACCGGGTGCCGCCCCAAGGCCAAGCACCGCGGCAGTGACGCCAGGTGCAAGAGTTCCATCGACAGCAAGCGAGCCTGAATCCGAGAAGCAGCGTGCGGCATCCGCCACCTGCCGAGACCGTGTGACCAAGGGCTTGCGCTGGAACCGCAGCTATGCCTCGGCGTCGTTCGCCACTGGATGGGGCAAACCGAGCGACGGGGGTCCGCAGTACCGACTGGGCCGCACCATGGTCGTGGGCCTCGTCTACGGCTTCGATCACCTGGCGGCCTTGCGCGAACGCGCATCGCTCACGCTCGCTTGGCGTCGAACCCAAGACGAGCCCGTCCTGTCGACCTGGGACACAGGGCTGAAAACGAGAGACTCGTCCCTGCTGGTTGCTCACGTGGCCGGAGGGTCATCGACCATTCGGACCCTGCTCGAAGTGAGCAACGCGAAGTCGAACGGCGGCACTACGGCGTCGCAACGAGCCTTCACCCGCGCGCTGGGCCTCGATGTGCGCGTGCAGGAAGGGCTCTGGGTCGGGCTGCGGTTCGGCCGTCAACGCAAGATCGATGGCACCGGCACCGAGGTGGGTTCGCTGCTCTCGCTGAGCTACAGCCCGACAAGCTTGCTGAAGGAGTAAGGGGGCAGGTCGCGCCGCAACCCCTGCACGCAGGCCAAGCCGCCGCAAAACCCTCGCAGGTTTTGCGGCTCAGGCGCAGCGCTTCAGGCCACCGCCAGATCCTCTGACTTGATGCGCTTGACGCCCTTGGCCGTCATTTGCTTCCACGCGGCGGCGAGTGAGCCGTTGAGGTCAATCGCACGCGTGGCGTCTTCCACCACATAGACCTCAAAGCCGAGCTTGCGCGCGTCCATCGCCGTCCAGGCCACGCAAAAGTCGGTGGCCAGACCGGTGACAAACACGGTCTTGATGCCACGTGCCTTGAGGTAGGCCGCCAGGCCGGTCGAGGTTTTGCGGTCGGCCT
>JAYVRO010000490.1:0-3490 GCA_043776165.1 Rubrivivax sp.
CAGGGCGGCAGTCGCCACAGCAAAGGTGACCACGCTCACCGACCCGTAGTGCGCCACCAAGGCGGCGGCGTCGGGCCCCGCCAAGCGCAGTGCGCGTGCCAGCGGGTACAGCGCAAAGGGAATCGCAAAGCCCAGCGCCATGCAAGCCGCCACCTGAGGCGCCAGCACCGCCAGCGGCTGCTTGCTGAGTTCGATGCCACCTTTCAAGCCGATGGCCAGCAGCAGGTAGATCGCCAGCGTTTCATAGAGCGCCTCGGGCAATCGCAGGTCACTCTTGACCATGCGCGCGAACACACCCAGCAGGAAAAAGAAGACAACAACGTCGATCATGGCGGGCATGATCGTCTCACGACCCGTTAACCCACTGAGCCAGCGCGCGCACAGCTGGTCGACGATGGTGGAAGTGGTACGCAGAGGTCGTTGGGAAGCGCAATCGATGCCTGAATATTGCGTGCATGATGCGGTGATGCAATGATGCGATATCATCAATCGATGCGCACCACACTCGACATCGCCGACGACGTTTTGCTGGCCGCCAAGGATGTGGCCAGACGTGAAAAACGCAGCGCAGGTGCCGTGGTGACGGAGTGGGCGCGCGCCACGCTCCTGGGCCACGGCTCCAGCGGTCTGAACACCCCTGCAGCAGCGGCGAAGAACCCCTTGGCCAAGTTCGGCATCCACCCACAGCCCCGGCGTGGTGGTGTGGTCACCAACGATCTGATCAACAAACTGCGCGATCAAGAAGGTGTTTGACGCATGACCACGCTGCGCTTGCGCGCCTTACTGGACGTGAACGTGCTCATCGCCCTGCACGATGCGCAACACGTTCACCATGGCGCGGCGGCACGCTGGTTTTTGGCACAGGCCAAAGGGGGATGGGCGGGCTGGGCGAGTTGCCCACTGACGCAAAACGGCGCGGCACGAATCATGAGCCAGCCCAACTACCCCAACGCGGCCCCAGTGCGCGATTTGTTGACCATGTTCGCTGCCACGTTCGAGCAGTTACACCACGCTTTTTGGCCCGACGACATCAGCCTGATGGACGCTGAACGCTTCAACTTCGCCCACATCCACGGGCCACGCCAGTTGACCGACTTGTATTTGCTAGCGCTGGCCGTGCATCAAGGCGGCTGCCTGGTGAGCTTCGATCGCAGCATTCCGGTGGGTGCGGTCAAAGGGGCGAAAGCTGGGCACTTGGTTGTGCTGGGGGACTGAGTCCGGACGCAAACAGTCCAAACGGACTGTTTGCGCCTGACGAAGGCCTGGGCCTCTGGCCCAGGCATGAGCGCCACCCGCCACCCGCCACCCATGGCTCACTCGGCATTTGCCAGCGTCTACTGGCCTGGCAGCACCGCACCTACTTCGACACCGGCATCGCAAATTCGGCGCCCTTGCCAATGCTTTGCGGCCAACGCTGCATCACGCTTTTTTGCTTGGTGTAAAAGCGCACGCCTTCTTCGCCGTAGGCATGCATGTCGCCAAAAAGGCTCTTCTTCCAGCCGCCAAAACCATGCCAGGCCATGGGCACGGGGATGGGCACGTTGATGCCCACCATGCCCACTTGCACACGGCGCGCAAATTCACGGGCGACACCACCATCGCTGGTGAAGCAAGCCACGCCGTTGCCATATTCGTGGTTGTTGACAAGGTCGAGCGCGTGGGCGAAGTCGGGCACGCGCACGCACACCAACACCGGGCCAAAAATCTCATCGGTGTAGATGCTCATTTGCGGTGTCACGTTGTCAAAGAGCGTGCCGCCAGTGAAGTAACCGCCCTCATGCCCTGGCACTTTGCAGCCCCGGCCATCCACCACCAAGCTTGCGCCTTCAGTGACACCCAGGCCGATGTAACTCTCAATGCGCTCCAGCGCTTGGCGTGTGATGACCGGGCCCATTTCGGCGTCGAGCTCCATGCCGTTTTTGATCTTCAGCGTGCGTGCGCGTTTGGCCAGTTTGGGCACGATCTTGTCGGCCACATCGCCCACGAGCACGGCCACGCTGATGGCCATGCAGCGCTCTCCGGCCGAGCCGTAGGCGCTGCCAATCAGCGCGTCCACGGCCTGTTCGATATTGGCGTCAGGCATCACCACCATGTGGTTCTTGGCGCCACCCAAGGCCTGCGCGCGCTTGCCGTACCGCGCCGCCGTTTGGTAGATGTAATGCGCAATGGGCGTGCTGCCAACAAAGCTCAGCGCTTTGACGTCCTCGTGTTCGAGCAGCGCGTCCACCACCACTTTGTCACCCTGCACGACGTTAAAAACGCCATCCGGCAAACCCGCTTGGCGCAGCAAATCGGCCATGAAAAGCGCCGCTGACGGGTCGCGTTCACTGGGCTTCAAGATGAAGGTATTGCCACAGGCGATGGCCACCGGGAACATCCAGCAAGGCACCATGCACGGAAAGTTAAACGGCGTGATGCCCGCCACCACACCCAGGCTTTGGCGCATCGTCCAGTTGTCGATGTCGGTGCTGACCTGTTCGGTGTAGTCGCCCTTCAGCAGCTGCGGTATGCCGCAGGAAAATTCGACGATGTCGATGCCCCGCGTGACTTCACCTTGGGCGTCAGTAAACACCTTGCCGTGCTCGGCCGTGATGATGGCGGCCAGGGTGTCGCGGTGCTGGTTCATCAGCGCCAAAAAGTTGTTCAGCACACGTGCGCGGCGCAGAGGCGGGGTGTTGGACCACCCCGGGAAAGCGGCTTGCGCTGCGGTCACAGCCACGCGCACATCGTCCACACTGCCCAGCACCACTTTGCGCATGGCTTGGCCCGTGGCGGGGTTGAAGACGTCTTGACGACGCGGGCTGTTGCCGCTCATCACTTGGCCCGCAATGAAGTGGCCCACATCGGTGGTGGCTGTGAAGGCTTGGGGTGCGCCCATGGTTGTGCTCCGGTGCGTGGCTTCGGTTAACCCGAAAAGGGCCTGAAGTCTAGGTCAGTGCCGACCCCGCGCGCATGTGGTGGTCCACAATGCCGCGCATGAATTCAGCCCCCCATCAAAGCGGTGTTTTGCCGCTGACGGACACCGACATCGAACGCTTGCAAAGTTTGCTCGACAGCGTGCCCGCGCCGCTGGAGCCACTGGACGTGATGGCGCTTGACGGCTACTTGTGCGGCGTGCTGTTGCAACCCACCGTGGTAGGCCCGACCAAGTGGCTGCCCGGCGTGTGTGATGTGGACGGCCGCACTGTGCCGCCAACGTTTGATGTGACCGAGATCACCAGCCTGGCACAACGCCGCCACACCGAGTTGCGCGCTGCGATCAATAACCGAGATTGGTTTGATCCCTGGATATTTGACCTGGATGAAGACGCCTCGCCCTCAGAAGCCGTGCTGCCCTGGGTGGCGGGCTTTGCGGCCGCACAAGACCACTTTCCGGCGCTGATGAAAATCGAGCACCCTGAGCTCATCGAGCCGCTGGCCTTGCTGTACCTGCATTTCGACCCCGAAGACCTGGAAGACGCTGACGCCTTGCAGGCCGTGATCGACACCA
>JAYVRO010000491.1:0-3488 GCA_043776165.1 Rubrivivax sp.
GTGTTTGATGCGCGTCATTACGTCACCGGCCCGCCGCGCCACGACGCGCGCTGGCGCGTCAACTTCAATGGCTTGGGCTCGGCGCGGTACTGCGTGACGGTGCAGCGCACACCGGCCATTGCCGCTGCGATGGCCAGCGACATCTTGGGCCGCACGCAAGCTTTTGTCGACAGCCTGGGCCCGGTGATGATGGACCGCGCGCTGGCCTGGGCCTACCTGCACGAGACCGAAGACTCTTTTGCCATCGAGCGTGAAGCACCCAGCGAAGACAAAGCCAGAGCCTTCATCCGGCTGCTGCAACAAGCGCATGAAGGACGTGCGTTGAGCGAGCAGTACCTGGCCGAATTGCAGTCGTCCACGGTGAGCAATGTGATGGACAAAGCGGCGGAATTTCGCATCGAACAAAACTGGCTGCGGGGCCCCGGGCGCGGTGCGCTGGGCGTGACCTACGTGCCGCCACCGCCCGAGCTGGCCTACAGCTTGATGGACGAGTGGATGGCATTTGCCAACAACGCGCCGCGTTACATCGACCCCATCGTGGCGGCCAGCATCGCCTCATTTGGATTTGTTTTTATCCACCCCTTCATGGACGGCAATGGCCGTTTGTCGCGCTTTCTTTTTCACAAGGCGCTGTGCGCCAGCGGGCGCTTGAACAAGGGCTTGTTGTTGCCTGTTTCTGTGGCCATGAGGCGCCACGAAACGCAGTACCTCGCGGCCTTGCAAAGCTACTCACGCCAAGTGCGCGAGCGTGTGCAGGTGCTGTGGGTCGACGAAGGCCAATACGATTTCAGCTTCAAGGCCGATGAGGCGATTTACCGCTACTGGGACGCCACGGCCTGCGTTGAATTTGGCTTTGAGATGGCCGCGCAAGCGCTGGATGTGGACCTGCGCCAAGAGATCAAATTTTTGGCGCGTTTTGATGCCGTGCATCAGTGCGTGAATGCCCACATTGATGTGCGGGGCAATGAGTTGGCCACGCTGATCGTTGTCTGTCTGGACAACCAGGGCGTGATCTCGAAGAACAAGCGCAAACGCTACGCTGGCCGTGTGCCTGCTGCAACTTTCGGGTTGATTGAGGCTGCGGCGCGCGAGGTGATGGCGCCGCAGGCCTGAGGAAAAAATGGGGGGAGTTCCCGTTTCTGACAAAAAACCTTGAACGCTGACAAAAAACTGTTGCTGGAAACCGCCGTTGGACGCGCCCGAGCGGGCCGCAATGCGGTGCGCAGGCATGGCGCGCTTACACCTTCACCCCCACCACCACCCGCGCGGCCATCTCGTCGCGCATGCGCTTCAAGCGTTCGCGCGGGTCTTCTTTGGCCACCACGTCGTCCAACTTCATTTCCGCAATAAAGCGGCTGGGCACACCGGCCACGGTTTCGCGGCCGCGTTTGCGGCGCTTCAGCGTGCTGGCGACCAAGGTTTCACGGGCGCGGGTGATGCCCACGTACATCAGGCGGCGCTCTTCTTCCAGATGTTCGGGCGTCATGGCTTCTTGCTCGAAGGATTTGCCGCCTTTTGGCGCGCCCTTGTCACCCGCCTCACCTTGTTTGATCTCACGCGGGCGAAACGGCAGCAGCCCTTCGTTCACCCCAGCCAAGATCACGTGCGGCCACTCCAGGCCTTTGGCGGCGTGCAGCGTTGACAAAGTCACCACGTCTTGCTCACCACCACGCTCGGCCAAGCTGATGATCACGCTGATGCTTTGCGCGACCTGCAAAACACTCTGACGTTCACTCTCAAAAGTGCCTCCTTCGTTGTTGATTTCACCGCCGCAACGTTTGGCGATCCAGTCGACAAAATCAAGCACGTTGCTCCAGCGCGAGGCGGCCAATTTTTCGCTGTCTTCACCGTCAAACAAGTGCTGCTCGTAGCCGATGTCCTTGAGCCATTGCATGAGCAGCGGCTTGGCGTCTTCGCCGCCTGTGGTGTGGCGCGCGCGGTGTTCCAAGTCGTTCACTTCGCGGCCAAATTCGTGCAGCGCGTCCACCGCTTTGCCCTTCATCACACTGGGCAGGCTGGGGCTGAAGAGCGCTTCAAAAAGGCTCACTTTCCACTGCGATGCGAACTCGCCGAGCTTGGCCAAAGTTTGGTGCCCAATGCCCCGTTTGGGCGTGGTGATGGCGCGCAAAAACGCCGGGTCGTCGTCTTGGTTCACCAGCAGGCGCAGCCAGGCGCAGAGGTCCTTGATCTCGGCGCGGTCAAAGTAGCTTTGACCACCGCTCACCTTGTAGGGAATCTGCGCCGTGCGCAGCTTTTGCTCGAAGACACGCGCCTGGTGGTTGGCGCGGTAGAGCACGGCAAAGTCGCTCAGCTTGCAAGGCTTGCTGGTGCTGGCGCCACTGCGAATGGCCTGGATGCGCGACACCGCGCGTTCGGCTTCGTGCTCTTCGCCGTCGCACTCGATAACGCGCACTGGTTCACCGTCGCCAAACTCGCTCCACAGTTTCTTTTGATAGATCTTGGGGTTTTGTGCGATCACCATGTTGGCTGCGCGCAAGATGTTGCCTGTGCTGCGGTAGTTTTGTTCCAACGCGATGACCTTGAGCGCGGGGAACTCTTGCGGCAAACGTTTGAGGTTGTCGATGGTGGCGCCGCGCCAGCCGTAAATGCTTTGGTCGTCATCACCCACGGCCGTGAACATG
Source organism: Rubrivivax sp. (assembly GCA_043776165.1). Lineage (GTDB taxonomy): Bacteria > Pseudomonadota > Gammaproteobacteria > Burkholderiales > Burkholderiaceae_C > Rubrivivax. Next base: position 2,643 of record JAYVRO010000491.1, read on the forward strand.
GCGCGCGTGCCGACCAGCATTTTTAACAATTCATATTGCACAGCGTTGGTGTCTTGGTATTCGTCGACCAACACATGGTGAAACTGCGCCTGCCACTTGGCGCGCGCGGCCTCGTCGCGCTGCAACAACTTCAAGGGCAGGCCGATCAGGTCGTCAAAGTCCACCGCCTGAAATGCGTGCAAGCGCTCTTGGTAACGGCGCATCACGCGCGCGGCCACCAGTTCATCGGCGTCGACGGCTGCGGCTTCGGCGCCATCGGCGTTCAGGCCCTGGTTCTTCCACAGGCTGATGGCCCATTGCCAGCGCCTGGCCAGCGCGTTGTCGCTGGTGCCGCCGGCGTCGCGCATCACGCCCAGCACGTCGTCGCTGTCAAAGATGCTGAACTGTTCTTTGAGGCCCAGCGCCGTGCCGTCACTGCGCAACATGCGCACGCCCAGCGAGTGAAAGGTGCTGATGGCCAGGTCTTTCGCCGCACGCGAACCCACCAAGGCCTTGGCGCGCTCGCGCATCTCGGCAGCGGCCTTGTTGGTGAAGGTGATGGCCGCAATTTGTGCGGGCTTGAGGCCAGCGCCCGCACCTGGCTGCAAGAGCCGCGCAATCTTCTGCACGATGACCCGCGTTTTGCCCGAGCCCGCGCCCGCGAGCACAAGGCAAGGGCCCTGCAGATGGTTAACGGCTTGAAGTTGGGCGGGGTTGAGAGAGAGGCAAGCGAGTGGCGATGAAGAGCGTGAAGGTGTCGGGGCTTGTGCCATGGGGCATTTATCGATTCGGTTTCGGTAGTGCGACCTGCCCAGCGCCACGTTTCCAGGGGTCCAACACAGGAACGCCAGTGGCGGCAAAGTCAGC
>JAYVRO010000492.1:0-3484 GCA_043776165.1 Rubrivivax sp.
TAGCCGCTGAGCGCCATCTTGGCGCGCTGCTGCTCGGCTTCTTCGGCCTGGGAGTAGGCGCCCACCTGCACAAAGTACATCGCTGGGTCGGAACCCGCCAAGACGGCTGGCGGGGCGCGGGGTGGTTTGGCGCCGGCTGCACTGGCGGCCGTGGCGGCGCTGGGCGGGTTGGTGACAGTGTTCGTGACTGGGTTAGCGGTCGCACCGCTGCCCGCTGACGGCACTGCCACGGCGACTTGCGCCGGTACCACCGCGGTGGCCGTCTTGCCAGGCTTGCCAGCCAACGCCGCGTTGGGGTCCCAGTTGCGGTTGCGTTCGGTCTCGGCCGTGTCTTGTTGACTGGTGCGGGGAGGCACTTTGTTGATGAACGGGATGGGTGCTTTGGTGATGTACAGCGCAACACCCAGCGCCAGCGACAGGCCTATCAAAAGGCCCATGGCCAGGCCCAAAACGAAGCCACCGCGTTGAAAAATCATGGCCTGTTCTCCGTTAGCGCAGCGTCTGGGCTGTCGCGGTTCATGGATTGCGGCGCGCTCACGCCCAACACCACCAGGGCATTGCGCAAGACCTCGCGCGCGGCGCAGAGCAAGGCCATGCGGGCCCAGGCCAGCGCCCCGTCGTCGACCAAAAAGCGCTCGGCGCCGTACCAACTGTGGAAGGCAGCAGCCACCTCGCGGGCGTAAAAAGCCACCTCGTGCGGTGCCAGTTCGGCGGTGGCACGGGCGAGCATCTCGGGGTACTCGGCCAAGCGCAACATCAATGCGGCTTCAGTGGGTGCATTAAGAAGTGAGAAGTTCGCCTGCTCAAACTCACGCGGCCCGGTGTACATCGTCAACACCGAGCACATGCGGGCATGGGCGTACTGCACATAGAACACCGGGTTTTCGTCGCTCGCCTTCAGGGCCAGATCGATGTCAAACACAAACTCGGTGTCGGCTTTGCGGCTGGCCAGAAAAAAGCGCACGGCGTCGCGGCTGGTCCACTCGATGAGGTCGCGCAGCGTCACATAACTGCCCGATCGCTTGGAGATCTTCACCTCCTCGCCGTCTTTCATCACCGTGATCATTTTGTACAGCGCGTAATCGGGGTAACCGGGCGGGACGCCCGAGCCGGCCGCCTGCAGGCCAGCGCGCACACGCGCCACGGTGCCATGGTGGTCACTGCCTTGCACGTTGATGACCTGACTAAAGCCGCGCTCAAACTTGCTCAGGTGGTAAGCCACGTCGGGCACAAAGTAGGTGTAGCTGCCGTCGCGCTTGCGCATGACGCGGTCTTTGTCGTCGCCGTAGTCGGTGCTGCGCAGCCACAGCGCACCGTCGCCCTCATAGGTTTTGCCCGAAGCCACCAGGCGCGCCACGGTGCTTTCAACGCGCCCGCTGGTGTAGAGGCTGGACTCCAGAAAGTAGCTGTCAAAGTGCACGCCAAAGGCTTGCAGGTCGAGGTCTTGCTCGTGGCGCAAATAGGCCACAGCAAACTGGCCAATGCCTGGCAAGTCGTTCACATCACCCGAGGCGGTGAACTCGCGGTCGTCCGCATGCACGGTTTTGCAGGCCAAAAAATCAGCCGCAATGTCGGCGATGTACTCACCGTTGTAGGCGTTTTCCGGCCACGTCGCATCTCGTGGCGTTTGGCCTAACATTCGAAGTTGGGTAGACGCAGCCAGCGTAGCGATCTGCACCCCAGCGTCGTTGTAATAAAACTCGCGCAGCACCTGACGGCCCTGCGTGGTCAAGAGATTGGCGATGCAGTCGCCCAGCGCAGCGTTGCGGCCATGACCCACGTGCAGCGGGCCCGTGGGGTTGGCAGACACAAACTCCACCATCACGGGCAGGCCGGTGGGCGGCTTGTGGCCAAAACCACTGCCAGCGGCCAGCACTTCGGCGACCACGGCTTGTTTGGCAGCAGGCAGCAAGCGCAGGTTGATGAAGCCCGGTCCGGCAATCTCAAGCGCCTGCACCCAGCGCTGCACAGCAGGCTGGGCTTGAAGCAGTTGCACCAGATGGGCAGCGATCTCACGTGGATTTTTCTTGACCGCTTTGGCCAACTGCATGGCGGCGGTAACCGCCAAGTCACCATGCGCTGCCACCCGGGGCGACTCAAAGGCCACAGGCAGCTCGGTGTGGGGTGCCAGTTCAGCCAGCGCGGCGCGCAGTGCTGACAGCAAATCATGCTTGGCTTGGATCATCGGACGATTCTACTTTTGGGCTTTTTGCCGCCGTTGGTGATCTGGCCCCGGCCCAAGTCTGGACTGGCCGTACTTTGCATGCCAATTCCGCGCTTGAGTCCTGAAGCCACCGGGCATCATGACGGCGAGTCGCTGCGCCACGGTCTCAGGCCGCACTCAACCCCATGTCCGCCAGACTGCCCCAGCCTTTGCCCCTAGCGGGAGACACCACGTTGCCCACGCACATCGGCAAGTACGCTGTGCTGCGCCGCCTGGGCACCGGTGCCACGAGCGACGTGTTCCTGGCGCGCGACGAGTTCCGCGGCCAAGACGTGGCCGTCAAACGTGTGCACCTGGACGCAATGGGCGACGAGCGCGAGTACCATTTTCAGCAACGCTTTTTTGCCGCTGAAGCTGCGCTTGTGGGCCGCTTGAACCACCCCAATGTGGTCCAGATCCTTGATGCGGTGCCCGATGCCCGCGAGCCCTATTTGGTAATGGAGTACGTGCCGGGCGTGACCTTGCGCCGCTTTTGTCGCCCCGACGCCTTGCTGCCTTTGGCGCAAGTCATCGAGCTCGGTTTCAAGTGCGCCATGGCGTTGGACTACACCTTTCGCCAAGGCCTGATCCACCGCGACGTGAAGCCCGCCAACCTGCTGGCTGTCATGCACGGCGACCAGGTGGTGGACGTCAAGGTCAGCGATTTCGGCAGCGTTTTCAACTTGCTTGCTGATGCCACCCAGGTTTACCGCGTTGGCTCACTGGCCTACATGTCACCTGAGCAGCTTGACGGCGACGCGCTCGACGCACGCTGCGACATCTATTCACTGTCCGCCGTTCTCTACCACTTGATCGCTGGCCGCCCGCCCTTTGATGCCACGCAGCAAGCGGCCATCATGCAACAGATTCACCACAGTGCCCCGCCGGCACTGGTGGGGCTGCGCGAGGGCGTTTCGCCTGCGCTGGAAGCCTTGGTCATGCGCGGTTTGGCCAAACACCGAGATGATCGGATGGGAGACTGGGCAGGATTTGCGCAGGCACTCTCAGACCTCATTGTGCAAGGCGACGTGCCCCGCGGCCCCTTGCAGCCGCTGCTCGATTCAGAGCGATTTGGTCTGCTGCGCGGGCTCGAATTTTTCAGCGGGTTTGGCGATGTGGAACTGTGGGAAGTGGTGCACCGTGCACGATGGCAGCGCCACGTTTATGGTGACGCGCTGTACCGCAAGGGTGACGTTGGCAACAGTTTTCACATCATTGCCAGTGGGGCCATTGAGGTCTACCGCGATGGCCAGCGCGTGGCGCAACTCGGCGCAGGCACCT
>JAYVRO010000493.1:0-3479 GCA_043776165.1 Rubrivivax sp.
AGGCGTTCTCGGCGGCGATAGGTGGCGTCGCCGCGCCTGCGTCAGCCCACGGGTCGAGTTGCCGTAGGACACCGCTGACACACCGCTGACAAGCGGGCCCACCCCAGTTCCGATCAGGCCGAAACCAGCGTCGCCTCAGGCAGCGTCACTCGAATCGAGGTGCCCTGCCCAACGGCAGAGACCACCGTCAGCGTGCCGCCTTCGGCCTCAACGCGAAAGCGCATGCCCACCAGGCCGTGCGCCGAACGGGGCTGCGCGGCGGGGTCAAAGCCGGTGCCGTCGTCGCGCACGGCCATCTCCACCTGCCCGTCGCGCGCGGCCAGGCTCAGCCACACCTGTTTGGCCTTGGCATATTTGGTGATGTTGGTGATGGCCTCTTGCACCACGCGGTAGACCACCAGCTCGGCGGTTGCTTCCAACTCCACCGGCTCAAACTCGCACGTCACCTTGAGCCCCGAGCGTTCGGCAAATTCGCGCGCCAGAATTTCAAGCGTGGCCACCAGGCCCAGGTTGCTGAGGGCCGAGGGGCGCAGGTCTTCAATGATGCGGCGCTTGAGGGCAATGACGCTGTTGAGCGTGTCGGTCAAGTGGCTCAGCCGCTCCAGCGCCTCAGGCGCCGTGCCGGCAAGGCGAGACTTCATGCGCGCTGTGTCGAGCTTGGCCGACGTGAGCAGCGCGCCCAGCTCGTCGTGCAGGTCGCGCGCCAGGCGGCTGCGCTCGTCTTCGCGCGCAGTCTGCAGGTGGTGGGTCAGCTCGGTGAGTTGCGCGGTGCGGTGCGCCACCTCCACCCCCAGCCGGTCTCGCTCGGCCTGCACGGTGCGTTTCAGTTCTTGCTGGTGCCTGTCCAGTGCAGCGCTTTGCCGAAGGTACAAAAACAACGCCAGCAGGCTGAAGGCGGTGAGCACCGCCACGCCAATGCGGCTGAGCATCAGGGTGCGGTAAATGTCACTGCGGCCCGCCGCGACATTGAAGGTCTCGTGGGCCAGCAGTTCGGCGTTGAGGGCGCGAATAGACTCCATCTTTTCTTTGCCAATGTCGCTCAACACCAGCTCGGTGGCAGCTTCATTCTTGCCCTCGTCGTGCAGGCGAATGGTCACCGCCAGCTCAGACAACTTGGCCTGCATCATGGCGTGCAGCTTGGCAAGAATCTCCTTGGACTCGGGTTCCTTGCCGTAGTAGGGGTCCAGGAAGGTGAAGGCCTCGTTGATTTTCTTGAGCGCGCTGTCGTAAGGGCCCAGGTACTCGGTGCGGTTGGTCAACAGGTAGCCGCGTTGGCCAGACTCGGCGTCCAACACGGCCTGCGCCAGGGTCTGGATGCTGGTGCGCGCCGTGGCCCTGGAGCCCAGCTCGTCCAGGGTGCCGGCCGACTTCCAGTAGGCGCTTTCGCTGATGAACACCATGGCCACCGCGGCGGCGCAAGCCAGCGGAAAGACATACGGACTGCGCTTGACAACGGTCAGGACATCCATCTTTACCCCCGGCAGCAAATCATGGGATCATGCGGCGAAATGCTGCTGCACACACCATGATTCGAATTGCCATTGTTGACGACCACCCGATGGTGCGCGCCGGTCTGCGCCAGTTCTTTGCAGACCAGATCGACTTTGAAGTGGTGGCCGAAGCGGCCAACGGGCGCGAGGCCATGGACATCGTGCGCAAGGCCGAGGTCGATGTGATCGTGATGGACATTTCCATGCCCGACCAAAGCGGGGTTGACGCGCTGGTGGCCATCAAGGCGCGCGCGCCGGACCTGCCGGTGTTGATACTCAGCGGCTTTCCCGAAGAACATTACGCCACCACCTTGCTGCGCCAAGGTGCCAGCGGTTACCTCAACAAAGACTGCGACCCCGAAGAGATCGTCAAGGCCATCCGCACGGTGTACCGAGGCCGCAAGTACATCACTGCAGGTGTGGCCGAGCGCTTGGCCGAGGGCTTGGGCAGTGGGGGCGACAAGCCGCTTCATGAGCATCTTTCAGAGCGTGAGCTGCAGGTTTTTTTGCGCTTGGCCAAGGGCGAGACCATTGGGCACATGGCAGAAAGCATGTCGCTCAGCGTCAAGACGGTCAGCACGTACCGCACCCGGGTGATGGAGAAGATGAAGCTCGAATCCAACAGCGACCTGACCTACTACGCGCTGAAGAACGGCTTGATCCAGTAGGGATGTTCAGCCCAGCGTGCCGTGGCCGCTGTTGCCGGGATCACCGCCTGCCAGCCGGCTGCAGTACAAGACCAGCGCGTCGATCTCATTCGATTTGTCGAACACGCGGTCTGCACCCAGCTCAAGGCACTTGCGCCGCATGTCTGCCGTGGCGTAGTTGCTGAGCACCACCAGGGTACGGCGTTGCGGCTGGCCGTTCATGGCCCTGAGCACGCCCAGGCCTGAGCCACCCTTCAAGAAGATGTCGATGATGACCAGATCCACCGCGTGGGTTGAACCGGTCAACCACTGCACCGCCGTCTTTTCATCTTCGGCCGTACCGACCACCTCGATAGGCACAAGCTCCTCGAGCGTGGCAATCAAATTCTCTCGAATGATCGGGCTGTCTTCCACGATATAAGTCTTGAGCGAGGGCATGGACTGCGGTGTATTTTTGGCGTCCTGAGCCCCGGGCTGATGCCCTGCAAGACCGAGGTGGTGGTTGTCAAAATGATTGGCGGCAGAAGGAATGTAAGACATAGGGCCTCTGCCAGAGTGTCGCTTTTGAAGAAGCTGCACACCATCACTCAACGCCTTGATGCGTTGTCAGACATTTCCTACACCGCCGGCTGGCGGCGCACGCCGGGGTGTGTTCCGTAGGACAGGGACTACCGCCGATGGCGGCGCCCTCTGCTGTGCGCTCTTGTGGGCTCGCCGCAGACTTGCTGCTCCGCATGAACGCCGAAGTCGGCGAGCGAGTTCCGATCAGCCGAGTGTTTACAGGAGGCACCGATGCGTGCAACGTTGAAAACCGCTCTCGCCGCGGCCGCCGTGGCCTTGGCCACACAAGCCGCCGCCCAAGTCACCTTTTACGAGCGAGAAGGTTTTGAAGGCCGCTCGTTCACCACCGAGCGGCAGGTGGGCAACTTCGAGCGCTATGGCTTCAACGACCGCGCGTCGTCGGTGGTGGTGCTGCGCGACCGGTGGGAGGTGTGCGAGAACGTGCGCTTCAGCGGCCGTTGTGTGGTGCTGCGCGCCGGCCGCTACCCTTCTTTGGCGGCGATGGGCATGAACGACCGCGTTTCTTCGGTACGAACGGTGGACCGCAACGCCCGCGTCGACGACAACCGCTATGCCCCTGCCCCACTGCCCGTCTACGACAACCACCGACGCAACAACGAGCCGCTGTTTGAGGCCAATGTGCTGTCGGTGCGCGCAGTGGTGGGCCCGCCCGAACAGCGCTGCTGGCAGGAGCGCGAACCCGTCGTTCAAGAGCGCAGCAAGACCAACGTCCCTGGCGCCATTGCAGGCGCGCTGCTGGGCGGCATTCTGGGCCACCAGG
>JAYVRO010000494.1:0-12049 GCA_043776165.1 Rubrivivax sp.
GCGGCCGGCAATGGCAATCAAGTGAATGACGGCGTTGGTGCTGCCGCCAATCGCGGCCAAAGTTTTGATGGCGTTCTCAAAGGCCTCGCGTGTTAACACTTGAGATAACTTTTGGTCTTCGTGGACCATGTCCACGATGCGTCGCCCGGCGTTGCGGGCGATGACGTTGCGTCGCCCGTCCACCGCCGGGTAGGCCGCGTTGCCTGGCAAGCCCACGCCCAGCGCTTCGACCATGCTGGCCATGGTGCTGGCCGTGCCCATGGTCATGCAGTGGCCATGGCTGCGGTGCATGCAGCTTTCGGCCTCAAAAAAGTCAGCCAACTTCAGCGTGCCTGCGCGCACTTGCTCGCTCATGCTCCACACGCCCGTGCCGCTGCCCAACTCTTGGCCGCGCCATTTGCCGTTGAGCATGGGGCCGCCACTCACGCCGATGGTGGGCAGGTCGGCGCTGGCCGCGCCCATCAAGAGCGCAGGCGTGGTTTTGTCGCAGCCCATCAAGAGCACCACACCGTCCATTGGGTTGCCGCGGATGCTTTCTTCAACGTCCATGCTGACCAGATTGCGATAGAGCATGGCGGTGGGGCGCAGCAAGGTTTCACCCAGGCTCATGACGGGGAATTCGAGCGGGAAGCCACCGGCTTCGTAGACACCAATCTTCACTTGCTCGGCCAGGGTACGAAAGTGCGAATTGCAGGGTGTCAGTTCGCTGAAGGTATTGCAAATACCAATGACCGGCCGGCCATCAAACTGGTCATGTGGGACGCCCTTGCCCTTGACCCAACTGCGGTAGGCAAAACCGTCGCGGTCTTGGCGGCCAAACCACTGTTGGCTGCGCAATTCGTGCGCGGGCCTCTTTTTCTTGGGGCTGGTTTTGTCGTTGGAGTTATCGCTCATGGTGCAGGACTTTCCCGGGGGCTGTGTAACTGATGACTCTGGCAATAATATGGTATGACCTTTGAGCGTTATTGAACATTTGCTCAATAACTTGATCCCGTTTTTGTCCAGACCTGAAGGAGCCTGCTTTGTCTTCGATTCAACTTTTGGCCGTGTCCAAACTTTCGCCGTTTTACGCCGCCAATCTGCAGGGCACCTACACGGTGCACCAGCAATTGCAAGACACCGACCCCGCCGCTTTTGCTGGCGCCGCGCCGCAGATCACGGGCATCGCCTGTGGCGGTGAATCGCGTGTCAGCGCCGAGCTGATTGCACAGCTGCCCGCATTGAAGATGATCTCTGTGATGGGCGTGGGTTACGACGGTGTCGACGTGGCGGCAGCCAAAGCGCGCGGTCTGATGGTCACGCACACACCGAACGTGCTGAACGACGATGTGGCCGATCTGGCCATCGGCTTGATGCTGAATGCCGCACGCCAATTGCCTGCGGCTGACCGCTACGTGCGCGCGGGGCAGTGGGCCCAGGGCGCCATGCCGCTGGCGCGCAAGATGTCGGGCGCACGTTTGGGGCTGGTCGGCATGGGCCGTATCGGTCAGGCCATCGCAACACGTGCGCTGGCCTTCAACATGAGCGTGGCCTACACCTCGCGCACGGCAAAAGCGAACTTGCCTTACCGCTTTTTTGACAGCGCCAAGGTGTTGGCCGCGCAGAGCGACTTTCTAGTCATCATCACGCCGGGCGGTGCCGCCACGCGCAAGATGATCAACGCAGAGGTGCTGGCCGCGCTGGGTGCCAATGGCATTTTGGTGAACGTGGCACGGGGTTCGGTGGTGGATGAAGCGGCCCTGATCGACGCGCTGCAGCGCGGCGTGATTGCGGGTGCTGGTCTGGACGTTTTTGAAGACGAACCGCGTGTGCCGCAGGCCCTGTGCGACATGCCCCACGTGGTGCTGGCGCCGCATGTGGGTAGCGGCACCAACGCCACGCGCCAGGCCATGGCCGACTTGGCAACCGATAACCTGCGCCTCTTTTTTGCCGGGCAGGCGGTGAAAACGCCCGTGCCTGAATGTCAATGAAACCAGGGTTCCAGCATGGCTGATATGCATCTGATCGAGGTCGACAAATTACGCCGGGGCATGCGCGCGGTCGTGGCCGGTTTTGGCAGCGCGCCGAGCGAAATTGCCGACGTTGCCGACAACCTCATCGAGGCTAATTTGCGCGGCCACGATTCGCACGGTATCGGCATGCTGCCGCGGTACGCCGATTCGTTTTTGGAAGGTGGACTGGCACCCAATGTCAAGGTCAAAACACTGCTCGACGCTGGCGCCATGCTGCGCCTGGACGGGCAAGCGGGCTTCGGCCAGGTCATTGGAAAACAAGCCATGCTGCTGGGCATTGCTCGTGCCAAACAACTGGGCTGCTGCATGTTGGCGCTGGGCAACGCACATCACCTGGGGCGCATTGGCGCCTGGGCCGAGATGGCGGTGGCCGAGGGGCTCATCTCGCTGCACTTCACCAACGTGTTGTCGCGCAGCATCGTGGCACCTTATGGCGGTGCTGATGCACGTTTTGGCACCAACCCGTTCACGGCCGGTGTGCCCTTGAAGGGCCGCGAACCCTTCATTCTTGACTTTGCCACGAGCGTGATTGCGCAGGGCAAAACGCGCGTCGCACACAACAAAGGCGAGTCGCTGCCGCCCGATCACTTGATCGACGACCAGGGCCGTGCGACCAACAATCCACGTTACTCGGTGATCGAACCTTTTGGCGCCATCCTGACCTTTGGCGCGCACAAGGGTTACGGTTTGGCGGTGCTGAGCGAGCTGCTCGGCGGCGCCTTGGCGGCCAGCATGGCGTGGCGTGCGGTGGGTGACGGCAAACGGCGTGTACTGAACGGCATGTTCACTGTGCTGATCGACCCAGCCACTTTGGGTGACTTGGAAGGTTTTGAGAGGGAAGCCGTTGCGTTTGTGGATTGGGTCAAGGCATCACCCGCGCGCGACGGTTTTGATCATGTCCGATTGGCCGGCGAACCGGAGCGCGAGATGCGCGCTTTGCGTGTTGCGCAGGGAGTGCCGGTGGACGCCACGACCTGGCGGCAAATCTTGGACGCCGCAGACAAATTGGGTGTTGGCGCCGCAGCGGTTGAGCGCGCCGTTGCGTAGGCCTTGCTGCTGATTTCGATGCGGGGAAATCCCGTAGACATCGGCCAAGTCAATGGTCATACCATATGACCTACGCCATTCTGGCGTCGGTTTCTTTTCACGTGCATCAGGAGCACATCGATGCGAATCAAGACTTTGTTGACAGGTGCGCTGGTGGGCGCTGGTTTGGTTTTTGGCCAGGCCGCGCAAGCGCAAGAAAAGCTCACCGTGTGGTGGGTCAAGGGCTTTTACAAGGCTGAAGACGACGCGCTCTTTGTGGCCATCAAAAAGTTCGAAGAAAAGAACAAAGGCATCAAGGTCGAGCTGAGCCAGTACCCCATCCAGGACATGATCCCGAAGACGGTGGCCGCGTTGGATTCCGGTAGCCCGCCCGATGTGGCTTACGCCGACGTGTACGACTTCCAAGTCACTGCCAAATGGGCTTACGACGGCAAGCTCGAAGACGTCTCCAGCATCATCGACCCACTGCGCAGCAAGTTTGAAGCGGCTGCGCTGAGCACCACCTTCCTCTACAACAACGCGGCCCAATCGCGTGCCTACTACGCCTTCCCGATCAAACAGCAAACCATGCACATCCAGTACTGGAAGGACATGCTGGGCGACGCGGGTTTCAAAGAGAGCGACATCCCCAAAGACTGGAAGGGCTACTGGAGCTTTTGGTGCGACAAGGTACAAGCGGGCTACCGCCAAAAAACAGGGCAGCGCGGTTTTGCCACCGGCTTCCCCATGGGCGTGGATTCGAGCGATGCGTTCTATTCGTTCCTGACCTTCATGGACGCCTACAACGTCAAATTGGTTAACGATTCTGGCAAGTTGCTGGTGGATGACCCGGCAGTGCGCAAAGGCCTGATCGACGCCATGACCGACTACACGTCGGTCTACAGCAAAGGCTGCACGCCGCCTTCGAGCACGAGCTGGAAAGATCCGGACAACAACGTCGCCTTCCACAACAAGACCATCGTGATGACGCACAACGCGACCATCTCGATTGCCGCCAAGTGGCTGGACGACATGAACAACGCGGCGCTGACTGACGCCCAGCGCGCCACGGCCAAGAAAAATTACACCGAGCTCATCGCCACGGCAGGTTTCCCCAACAAGCCCGATGGCAGCAAGATGATTTACCGCGCTGCGGTCAAAACCGGCGTTATCTTCAAGGAAGCCAAGAACAAGGCGGCGGCCAAGAAATTTGTCGCTTTCATGCTCGACGAAGCTAACCTCACACCTTACGTGGAAGGTTCCTTGGGCCGCTGGTTCCCGGTTACCAAGCTGGCGCAGCAAAGCCCGTTCTGGAAGAGTGACCCGCACCGTTTGGCGGTTTACAACCAGTTCATGAATGGCACCACGCCGTTCGAATTCACCAAGAACTACAAGTTCACGGTGTTGAACAACGAAAACGTGTGGGCCAAGGCGATGAACCGGGTGTTGAACGAGAAGGTGCCGGTCGACAAGGCGGTTGATGAAATGATCGCCCGCATCAAAACAGTTGCTAACTGAACCCACCCCCGACGGGCTTCGCCCGTCCCCCTCAAGGGGGCAACGCCAGCAGCCCGGCAAAGCCGGATCTGCGGCGTTCGCTTGAAGGTGCTTCGCTTCGCTCGCATCAAACGTTAACTGGGCATCTGTGTGAACACCGCCGCCATCGCAACGCCGATCACCAAGAAGCCCCTCTCCCGTTGGGACTTTTGGGGGCGTGTGCTGGTGGCGCCTTACCTGGTGATCTTCGTTGTCTTCGTGCTTTACCCCGTCTTTTACGGGTTGTGGTTGGCGCGGCATCCGGCCAGTTACGAAGCGCTGATCGCCGACCCCATCTTTGCGCGCACCGTTGTCAACACCATCATTTTTTTGGTCGTGGGCATCAACCTGAAGATGATCGTGGCGATGGTCTTGTCGGGCTTCTTTGTGCACCAGCGTTGGTGGATCAAAGTGCTCTCGGCGCTGTTCATCTTGCCCTGGGCGCTGCCCTCGATTCCCACCATCTTGTCGGTGCGTTTCATGCTCAACCCCGAGTGGGGAGTGATCAACAGTTTGATCTTCCAGTTCACGCGGCTTGATGGGCCGAACTGGCTGAACGACCCCACGTTGGCGCTGAGCTTTTCAATGCTGATGCACATCTGGAAGTCGCTGCCCTTTTGGACGCTCATCTTGCTGGCGGGCCGCTTGTCGATCCCCACCGAGCAATACGAAGCCGCGTCGGTGGATGGCGCCACGGGCTGGCAAAAGTTTCGCTTCATCACCTGGCCGAGCATGCGCACGCTCTACCTCACGTCCACCATCTTGTCGATGATCTGGACCTTGGGTGACTTCAACAGCGTTTACCTGCTCACCGGCGGCGGCCCGGCCGACCTGACGCATGTGCTGGCCACCTTGGGCATTCGCTATTTGCGCTTGGACCAAGTCGACCTGGCCATGGCCAGCATCGTGGTGGCCTTGCCTTTGGTCTTGCCCCTGGTTTATTTCATGATGAAGAGGCTGTCCAAATGAAGTGGAAAGCCGTGGCCAAAGAGGCGCGCCTGCTGCTCATCGGCGTGCCACTTTTTTTGTGGACCATCATTCCCGTTTACCACCTGTTTTTGTTTGCCATCAGCAGCAAAGACTCGGCCACCTCGGGCCGCTTGTGGCCCAAAGAGCCCACGCTGCAAAACTTTCGCATCGTCTTCAAGCAGCAGCACTTCTACCTTGATCACTTTTGGCTGCAGATGGGCAATTCGCTGATCATCGCAGTCACGGTAGGTGCTCTCACGCTATTCGTTGCCACATCGGCCGCATTCGCCATCAGCCGCTTGAAGGTCAAGGGCGGGCGCTGGGTCATGAACCTCGCGCTCTTCACCTATTTCATTCCCGCCGCTTTCCTGGCCGTGCCCATGTACAAGTCGATGGGCAACCTCGGTTTGTTGAACAACCAATGGGGTTTGATCCTGGCCATGGTGACCATCGCGTCGCCCTATTGCATTTGGGTCTTGAAGCAGGCCAGCGACAAACTGCCCGCTGAGCTGGACGAGGCTGCGCGCATTGACGGCGCGTCGCCCTTGCAACTCTTTCGCCTGGTCTATTTGCCCTTGATGGTGCCCAGCCTGGTGGCCGTGGGCACCTACGCGCTGCTGCTGGCCTGGAACGAATACCTCTACGCCTTTTTGCTGCTGTCCAACGACAAGAGCGTGACGCTGGCGGTGGCGCTGGGCAACTTCTTGTCGGCTGACGATTCACCGTGGGAGCTATTGATGGCCACGGGCTTGATTTACGCCTTGCCACCAGCGGCGATTTACTACGTTTTTAAACGCTACATGGTGGGCGGACTCACCGCCGGTGCAGTCAAGAGTTAAGAGGCGAAACCATGGCATCAGTTGCATTCCGCAAGATCGAAAAAAGCTACGGCAAGACCAAGGTCCTTCATGGCATTGGCTTTGACATCGCCGACGGTGAATTTGTGGTGCTCGTGGGCCCCAGTGGTTGCGGCAAGAGCACCTTGCTGCGCATGCTGGCGGGCTTGGAAGACATCACCGCGGGCGAGATATTCATCGACAACAAAGTCGTCAATGACCTTGAAAGCAAGGACCGCGACATCGCCATGGTCTTCCAGAGTTATGCCCTGTATCCGCACATGACGGTGCGCGAAAACATGGCCTTCAGCTTGCGCTTGCGCAAGGCCGATGCGGCCACCACAACGCAGCGGGTCGACAACGCCGCGCGCATCTTGAATCTGGAGCCCTACCTGGATCGCCATCCGCGTGAACTGTCGGGCGGCCAGCGCCAGCGTGTGGCCATGGGCCGGGCCATCGTGCGTGACCCAAAAGTGTTTTTGTTCGATGAGCCGCTCAGCAACCTGGACGCCAAGTTGCGCGTGGCCATGCGTGCCGAGATCAAAGCGCTGCACCAGCGCCTGAAGACCACCACGGTTTACGTCACACACGATCAGATTGAAGCCATGACGATGGCCGACCGCATCGTCGTCATGCGTGATGGCTTGATCGAGCAAATCGGCACGCCGCTGGACTTGTATGACCGGCCCAACAACCTGTTTGTGGCGCAGTTCATTGGCTCGCCTTCGATGAATGTGATGCCGGGCCAGGTGCGTGCAGGCGCCATCGACGCTTTGGACCAACACTGGCCGGCGGCGCGGGCCTTGTCAGTACCTGATGGCACACGGGTTCAATACGGCATCCGCCCTGGCGACTTGGTCCTGGCAGATGCGGGCATCCCCGCCAAAGTCATCGTGGTTGAACCCACGGGCGCTGAGACTGAGCTTTTGGTGGAAGTTGGCGGCCAGCAGCTCACCGTCGTGATGCATGGCCGCACCAAAGCGCGGCCCGATGACATCGTGCACTTGAGCGTAGAAGCCGACAAAGCCCATGTCTTTGACGCCCACGGTGGCGCGCGTCTTGCCTGATATCAGCCCTGCGGGTGTGCCCAGCATCGTGGTGATGGGGGTGAGTGGCTGCGGCAAAAGCACCGTTGCGAGCGCCTTGGCAGCAGCATTGAATCTGCCTTTTATCGAGGGTGATCTGCTGCACCCACCACGCAACGTGGCCTTGATGGCCGCAGGCACCCCGCTCAGTGACGCTGATCGTTCCGGTTGGCTGCAAGCCATTGCGCAACGTTTGACATTGGCAAGATCAAGAGGCGCAGTGGTAGCCTGTTCGGCACTCAAGCACAGCTATCGCGACGTGCTGCGCACGGGTAACGCGCACCTGCGGTTTGTTCACCTGCACGGCAGTGCTGAGGTGCTGCAAGAGCGCATGGCCACGCGCCGGGGCCACTACATGCCGGCTTCGCTGTTGCAGAGCCAGCTCGACACGCTTGAGCTTCCCGGCGCAGATGAAAAAGCCCTAACGTTCGACTTCACACAGCCCGTTGCTGACATCGTCGGCGCCGTGGTGCAGAGCTTGAAAGCACACGCATGATCGACAACAAAACATTCCGCCTCGATGGCCGCATTGCCTTGGTCACCGGTTCGTCCACCGGCATTGGCTTTGCGCTGGCGCGAGGCCTGGGCCAAGCCGGCGCACAGGTGGTGCTCAACGGGCGCGACGTTGCACGCATGAATGCGGCAGCCGGCACGCTGCGCGATGAGGGCCTGACGGTCCACACCAGCGCATTTGACGTCAACGACGTGGCTGCTGTGGACGCCGCCATCGGCCACATTGAGGCCAGCGTCGGTCCGATCGACATCCTCGTCAACAACGCCGGTGGCACCAAACGCGGAGCGTTTCATGAACTGAGCCAAGCCGATTGGCGCAGCGTCATGAGCACCAACCTCGACGGCGTTTTTGTTGTCGGCCAAGCGGTGGCCAAGCGCATGGTGCCGCGCAAGGCCGGCCGCATCATCAACATCTGTTCGGTGATGAGCGAACTCGGGCGCCCTGGCACCAGCGCCTACACCGCCAGCAAGGGCGCTGTGAAGATGCTCACCAAGGGCATGGCCATCGACCTCGGGCCTCACGGCATCAACGTCAACGGCCTGGGGCCGGGTTACTTCATAACCGAGTTGACGGCGACCTTGGCCGCAGACGCCACCTTTGACGCCTGGTTGGTCAACCACACGCCCAGCCGCCGCTGGGGTCATGTGGAAGACCTGGCTGGCGCAGCGGTGTTCTTGGCCAGCGATGCGTCGCGTTTTGTCAACGGCCACATCTTGTACGTGGACGGTGGCATCACGGCCACGCTATGAGCATCACGGTGCTTTGGCCAAGGTTTGAGATGACCCTATGAATTTCACCAAAGTCATACTTTTCACAGACGTCGATGGCCGTGCCCGCTTCCGTGAAGAAGCGGTGCCTCTGAGCGAAGGCAAGCCAACAGCCTTGCTCTCGGCCTTGATGCCCAGCGGCGGCGCTCAGTTGCGCCACAGCCCAGTGGGTTTTTGCAGCGAATTCCACTGCACGGAAACACCGCAATGGGTATTCATTTTGAGGGGACTGATGGAGATCGGTTTGCAAGACGGCAGTTCCCGAATTTTCAAACCCGGCGAACATTTCTACTCGGCAGACTGTGTGCCAGATGGCATCCGCTTTGACGCCCAGGTCCACGGCCACTGGAGCCGCCAAGTCGGCCCCGAGCCGCTTCAAACCTTGTTTGTGCGCGGGTGAACCAGCGGCTAACTTTCCACATGGGCATCAAAAACGTCCACGGCAACACGCTGGACCACCTGGGTGAAGCCATCGTGGCGGGCAAGTATTTGCCCGGCACGTCGCTGCCGCCCGAAGCCCAGTTGTGTGAGGCTTTGAGCGTGAGTCGCACGGTGGTGCGCGAAGCCGTCAAGTCGCTCGTTGCCAAAGGTTTGCTCATCACGGGCCCCAAGCTCGGCACCCGTGTATTGCAAAGCGAACAATGGAACTGGTTTGACCCCGACGTGGTGACGTGGCAAAGCAAAGCCGGTTTGACACGGGAGTTTTTGCGCGACCTGCAAGAACTCCGCCGCGTGGTGGAACCGGCGGCCGTGCGCATAGCCGCCCTGCGCGCCACGGCGCAAGACATTGCCGAGATAGAAGCCGCTTACGCGGGCATGAAAGACGCCATCGACAACGGCGGCGACTACGTGCGCCACGACCTGGCATTTCATCAAGGGTTGCTGCGTGCTTGCCACAACCGCATGGTGGTGCAGATGAGCAAGGCCCTGGGCGCGTTGCTGCGCACAAGTTTTGAGATCAGCACCACACGACCGGATGGCCCGGCCAGTTCTTTGCCGCTTCACCGTGCGGTCCTGGACGCCGTCATAGCGCGCCAGCCCACGAAAGCCGAGAGAGCCAGTTGGGCACTCATTGACAGTGCCGGTGAAGACATCGAACAGGTGCTCGCCTCACGACGAAAGTTGCCTTCTGTGGCCGAACCTGCGCAACGTCTGGTGGGCAAGCACTGAGCTCGCTCCAACGGGTTGTCGGGTGTCGCCTCGCAGTTAGGCAATGGGTGATGGTTCACCCGAGTAGATGGCACGGCAGGTGAGTGGTTCAATCGGCGCCTGTCGCCGTTGATTCGTCAACTTTGGCCGATCCAACCAACCCACCGGAGAACCCGCATGTTTCAGTACCTTTGGATGTTCATCGTTGGCATCATCGTGGGCGCAATCGCCCGGCTTTTCATGCCCGGAACCGAGAACCTGGGGATCATCATGACGGGCATCTTGGGCGTTGCCGGGTCGTTCGTGGGCGGCTTCATTGCCCGCATCTTCAACAAGCCTGCTGACGGCGCGCTGGTGCACCCGGCCGGGATCATTTTGTCGGTGGTGGGCGCGATGATCTTGCTCTACGTTTGGACGCATTTGCCGAAGTAGGGGCAGTTCATCGCACGCTCTCGTGAGCGCACCGAACGCGTCAGTGGATGTGACTGCCGCCGTGAATATCGAGCTCAATGCCCGTCACGTAGTTGGCCAAATCTGAGGCCAGGAAGAGGGCGCAGCCCGCCACTTCATGGGCCCGCCCCGGTCGCCCCAAAGGCACGCTGGCAATGATTTGCGCCAGCTTGTCGGGCGTCATCATGCCGGCCGTGATGTCGGTGTCGATGAAGCTGGGGCAAATGGCGTTGACGCGGATGTTGTCAGGCCCCAGCTCTCGCGCTGCGGCCTTGGTGTAGCCCAGGATGGCGGCCTTGGCGGCAGAGTAATGCGAGCCGCCAAACACACCGCCGCCGCGTTGCGCCGAGACGCTGCTCATGTTGATGATGCTGCCGTTGCGCCGACCGCGCATGTGCGGCACGACGGCCTGCGTCATGTACAGCGTGCCACGCATGTTGATGTCCATCACTTCGGTGTACTTCTCAGGCGTCACTTCCATCAAGCGCTGCGGGCTGGTGATGCCCGCGATGTTGATGAGTACATCGATCTGGCCCCAGGCCGAGAGCGCTTGTGCAACGGCGTCGTCGCAGTCAACTTTTGAAGTGACGTTGCACTTGCCGCTGAGGTGACCCGTGCCGGGCAGTATGGCCGCAGCGTGCTCTGCCGCTTCGGCGTTCACGTCCAAGATTTGGATACGCGCGCCGTGCTCGGCAAACAGTTGTGCGCAGGCCAAGCCCAGGCCGCGTGGGCTCGCGGCGCCGGTGATGATGACGGTGCGGTCTTTGAGCAGCATGTCCGTTTCCTGATTTGTCTAGTGTTTGAAATTGGGCGGGCCTGATCATCTGTTGAGATTTTTTCGCACCACCGCCGCCACACCCTCGGCGTCCAGCCCGTAGTGCCGGTACAAGTGCGTGGGCGGGCCGAGCAACGAATACTCATCGGGCATGCCGATGCGCACCAGCCGCGCGCCCAGGCCTTCTTCGGCGATCACCTCGGCCACAGCCGAGCCAAATCCCGAACTGATGTTGTGTTCTTCGGCGGTGATGACGACGCCACTTTTTGCTGCACGGCGAATCGCTTCTCGATCAATCGGCGTGATGCTGTACATGTCCACCACGGCGATCTCGATGCCTTCGGCGCTCAACAGCTCTGCCGCGTCCAAGCTGGCGCTGACCAAATTGCCGATTGCCAGCACGGTCGCCAGCACAGTCGCGTCTTTGCCTTCACGCAAGCGGTTGGAACCCCCCAAGCGCCATGGCGGTGGCGTGTCGTAGACCTGCTTCTCGCGCCCACGGCCCGTGCGAAAGTAGATCGGGCCCACGTGGCTGATGGTGTCGCGCAGCGCGGCGCGCAGGGCGTTGCCGTCACACGGTGCCATGAGTGTCAAACCAGCGATGGCGCGCAGCGCGCCGATGTCTTCATTGCAATGATGGCTGGTGCCATAAAACCCCATGGCAATGCCCGAATGTGTGCCCACCATGCGCACGTTCAACCCGGGGTAGCAAATGTCGTTGCGGATGTTCTCCACGCCCATCAGCGCCAAGAAAAACGAGTAGTTGCTGATGACGGGGATGTGCCCCGTGGTGGCCAAGCCCGCTGCCGCGCCGATCATGTTGCGCTCGGCGATGCCGAAGTTGAAGTAGCGGTCAGGGAATTGACGGCCAAAGTTGATGACCTGCGTGGGGCGTCCCAGGTCGGCCGTGCAGACCACGATGTCGTGGCC
>JAYVRO010000495.1:0-3462 GCA_043776165.1 Rubrivivax sp.
CAGCGCGACTGGCTGCACAGCCTGGGTTGCAGCCTGCAGCAAGGTTTGCTCCATGGCGCACCGATGGTGGCGCGGGAGATGGCGCAACGGTTGAACGCACCGCTACTGGGGACCGGGCCCAGTTGAGCTGTCAAGCGCCGTTTTTAGGGCCAAGCAAGAGCGCTTGCAAGGCACTCAAAGCAGCGGCGACCGTGTGCATGCGTACTGTCGTGCGGTCGCCTGGCAATTGCAGTCGCTGCGATTTGACAAGCGGCGCGCCATGGGCCTGCGGGCTGACCCAAGCCCAGGCCAACCACACCGTGCCCACGGGCTTGCCGGGCACGGCACCGCCTGGGCCTGCTATGCCGGTCACGGCCACGCTGAGTTGCACAGGTGCCTGCGCCAAGGCACCGCAGGCCATGGCACGAGCCACTTCTTCGCTCACGGCGCCGTGGTGCTGGATGAGTGCATCGTCAACGCCCAGAAGCTCGCTCTTGGCGGCATTGCTGTAGCTGACAAAGCCACGCTCAAACCAGTCGCTGGAACCGGCCACGGCCGTGCAGGCGGCCGCTATCAAACCACCGGTGCAGCTTTCGGCCGTGGCCAAACGCCAGCCACGCGCGCGCAGCGATTCACCCAGGGCCAACACAGCAGGCTCGAAGCTCACCAAGTCCACAGCGTTTTACCCGCAGCGATGACCAACAAGGTGCACAGTGCCGCCACAGCGTCGTCAAACAAAATTCCCAAGCCCTGGCGCCAATCGATGGCATGACCTGAAGGCAGTTTGAACAGGCGATCGGCCCAGCCGACGGGCCCTGGTTTGGCGGCGTCGAAATACCGAAACAGAACAAAGGCCGTGAGCTGCATCCAAATCGACGCCGGGGTGACCAGCCACAGCACGAACCAGATGGCCAGCACTTCGTCCCACACGATGGCGCCGGGGTCGGCCACACCCATGTGTTGCGCCGTGCGCGTGCAGGCCCACAGGCCCACCACGGTGCCGCCCAGGATGAGCCAGCCCATGGCGGCAGCGCTCAGCCAATGGTCCAGCACCAAGAAGCTCAACCAGCCCCACAAGCTGCCCACGGTGCCCGGCGCCAAGGGCGACAGGCCACTGCCAAAGCCCAGGGCGATCCAATGCGCCGCGTCGCCCCGCATGAAGGCGGCAGTGGCGGGGCGCGGGCCGGTGGCGGTAGAAGTGGTCTGAGCTTTTGCGGGGCGCATACGCAATGTTCAGGCGAAGTGATCAAAACCGGGCAAGTGCGAGGCCACAGCGCCACCCTGCGCATCGAGCACCCGCAGCTCGTGGCCCGCCACGATGTGACCGATGCAGGTACTTGCAACCTGGGCCTGACGCGATGCCGCCAGTACGTCGCTGTGCCGCGCGGCGGGCGCGGTAAAGAGCAACTCATAGTCGTCGCCGCCGCTGAGTAAACAGAGGTGCTGAAGCGCCACGCTCTGGCTGGCCAACACGGCGCTGCGCGGCAAAGCGTCCACCATCACCACAGCGCCAACGCCCGAGCGGCGCAGCACGTGTTGTAAGTCACCTAGCAAACCGTCGCTCACATCAATGGCGCTGCTGGCCAGGCCGCGTAAAGCCATGCCCAGAGCCACACGCGGCGTGGGCATTTCCATGGCCATTCGCACCTGCTCAAAAGCGTCACCAGACAACGCCAACTGGCCACGAAAGACCTCGAGCGCCAAGCGCGCGTCACCCAGCTGGCCACTGACCCACAGCTCGTCTGCCGCACGCGCGCCGCTGCGCAAGAGGGCTTGGTGAGGCGGCACTTGGCCCAGCACGGTGATGCAGATATTGAACGGGCCGGCCGTGGTGTCGCCGCCGATGAGTTCGATGTTGTGCGCGTCGGCCAGAGCCCAGACGCCTTGGGCAAAAGGCGCGATGAACAGCTCGTCAGCCCGTGGCAGGGCCAGCGCCAAAGTAAAGGCCAGTGGCTCGGCGCCACAAGCCGCGAGGTCGCTCAGGTTCACAGCCAAGGCCTTGTGCCCCAGACGCTGCGGCGCCACGGTGGACAAGAAGTGGCGACCCTCCACCAGCATGTCACTCGACACGGCCACTTGCATGCCCGGTGCTGGCGCAAAAAGCGCGCAGTCGTCGCCCACGCCGAGCACAGCGCGGCGCACGGGCCGCGTGAAGTAGCGCGCGATGAGTTCGAATTCCCCCATCTCAGTGCAGATGGATGCCTGCGTCGCGCAGCAAGTTGGCCAGCTCGACGGCCGACTTGACGTGCATTTTTTCGAACAGCCGAGCGCGGTGCACTTCCACCGTGCGCACGCTGATGTCCAGCGCATCAGCGATGAGTTTGTTGGCCTGCGCTTGAACCACCAAGGTCATGACCTCGCGTTCGCGCTCAGTCAGATCGGCCACGGCGCCTTGTACGGTGCTGTTCACATCGCGGTGGCGCAGGGCTTCGGCACTGGCTTGCAGCGCTTGCTCAATGCGATCCACCAAGGCGTTGTTGGAAAAGGGCTTTTCGACAAAGTCATAAGCGCCCCGTTTGACAGCCGCTACGGCGGTGGGCACATCACCATGGCCAGTGAGAAATATGACCGGCAAAACACGCAGCAATTGCTGCTCCGCCAAGCGCTCGAAGAGCACCAAGCCGCTGGTGCCTGGCATGCGCACATCGAGCACCAGGCATGAAGGCGCGTCGGGCCAAGGCGCGCGGGTGGGTGCTGTTTTGGTGGCCAGCCAGGTTTCAAAAGCCTCGGCGCTGGCAAAACCATCGCTGAGCAAACGGCGGGAGCGCAGCAGCCAGGCCAAGGCGTCGCGCACCACATCTTCATCGTCCACCAAGTAGACGACAGGGATGCCTTGGGCTGGGCGCAAAACCATGGTCATGTGGAAACGTTAGGGTTTGAGTGGTCTGTGGCAGGGCCCGGTACAGGCGGCTCGGGCATGGCAAGGGTAAACCGGAACTCGGTGCCACGACCTCGCGTTTGCCCAGGCATTGCAGAGCTGGTGTTTGATTCAAATACAAGCTGCCCACCGTGCTGCTCGATGACCGTGCGGCACAAGCTCAGGCCCAGGCCCATGCCCTCGACACGCGTCGTGAAAAAAGGCGTGAAGAGCCGCGCGGCCACCTCGTCGCTGATCCCCGGACCCGAGTCGATGACGCTGACGCTCACCCAGCGTTCGCTGGTCTGACACACGCGCAAAGTCAGCACCCGTTCGGCCAGTGGTGTGTCGGTCTCCATGGCCTGAATGCCGTTGCGTGTGAGGTTGAGCAGCACCTGTTCCAGCATGGTGCGGTCGCACACCACCCGCGGCGGGTGTGGTGGCATGTCCAGCACGATGCGCGCGCCGCTCTTTCGCGCTTGGAGCTGCACCAGCGGCAAGACGGATTGCAGCAAGAGATCGGCGCCAATGGTCTCGCGGTGCTGCTCGCGTCGGCGCACAAAGTCGTGCACGCTCTTGATGACGCGGCCGGCCCGCTCGGCCTGTTCTTCTATGCGCTGCAAAGC
>JAYVRO010000496.1:0-11991 GCA_043776165.1 Rubrivivax sp.
CAGGTTGTGTTCACGCTGTCGTCATGGGTGCCACCAGCGCATGCCCTGACCACGACACAAATCGAGTGGTGCGGCTTGCTCGAACAAAAACTGCCAGGCAAGGTGAAGTGCCAGGCCTTGCCGCGCGCGGTGTCAGCGGCGCCGGGCACCTTTGACGCTGTGCGCAATGGCTTGGTGGACGTGTCATTCACCGTACACGGCTACACGCCAGGTCGTTTTGTCACGACGCAGTTTGCCGAGTTTCCATTCCTGGGAGATTCAGCCGAGGCCTCGTCGGTGGCTTTTCAGCGCGCCTACGTGAAGAACCCGGCCATCGCCGACGAGCACAAGGGCGTCAAGGTGCTGGCCGTGTTCACCCACGGCCCGGGCATTGTTTTTAACGTCAAGCGACCGATCGCCAAGGTCGAAGATTTGTCGGGCATGAAGTTCCGCGTGGGTGGTGGCATGGTCAACGAGATCAGCAAGGCACTGGGCATGAACGTCACCCTGAAGCCCGCGCCTGAGAGCTATGAATTGCTTTCCACTGGCGTGATGGACGGCACCTTGTTCCCGGCGGAATCGGTGGAGGGTTTCAAGATCGACAAGGTGGTGAAGTTCGCCACCATCTTCCCTGGCGGCCTGTACAACACCAGCTTCGTCTTGATGATGAACCAGGCCAAATACGATGGACTGCCTGCCGATGTGAAGAAGGCCGTGGACGAGATTTCCGGCGAATTTGTGGCCCGCATGATGGGTCGCGCTTGGGACAAAGTCGACCGCCGCGGCATGGCTTTCATGCAAGCCGCTGGTGTGCAGTTCACCAAGGCCGATGCCGCTTTTGTCAAGGCCGTATCGGCCAAGACCGACTCACTCGAAGGCAAGTGGGTGACCGAGGCTGAAAAGAAGGGCTTGAAGGACGCCAAGAAGGTGCTGTCCGACTTCCGCGCCGAGATCAAGAAGCTGCAGTGATGGCCAAAACCGCCAGCGCCCCAGCCGTCTAAAGTTTCATTTGACGCATTGAGAAAACTCCTCAACACCCTGTGCGGCGCTTTGGCCACCAGCGCCTTGCTGGCCATCATGCTGCTCACCTTGGTGGATGTGGCGGGGCGCAAGTTGCTCAATGCCTCGGTGCCGGGCTCGCTGGAACTGACCGAGCTGTTGATGGTGGCCGTCATCTTTGCGGCGCTGCCCTTGGTGTCGTTGCATGGCGAACACGTGGTGTTTGACTCGCTCGACAGCCTCATGCCCGCTTGGCTGCGACGTTTGCAGCAAAGTCTGGTGGACTTGCTGTGCATGGCGCTGCAACTGGGTTTGGCCTGGTTGATGTTCACCAAGGCCTGGCAAATGACCGAGTACGGCGACACCACGGCGCAACTCAAATGGACTTTGGGCCCCTTTGTTTACGCCATTGCGCTGATGTGTGCGCTGGCCGGGTTGGTGCACGCCTATCTCATGCTGCGGCCCGTGGCGCATCACACCATTGGCGTAGACGACAAGCCCGGTGGTTTTGAAGGCGGCGTGTTGTGACCGAGGCGCTCATCGGTTTTGCCTTCGTTTTTGCCCTGGCCTTGTTGCGCGTGCCTTTGGCTTTTGCCATGGGCTTGGTGGGCTTCATCGGCCTGGGCCTGTTGCGTGGCTGGACCCCCACCATGACCAACGCGGCGCAGGTGGTTTACGACACCGGGTTTGCTTACACGCTCAGTGTGGTGCCGCTCTTCATCTTGATGGGCAACTTTGTCGCCAAGGCCGGGCTCGCGCACGAACTGTTTCGTGCAGCGTATGTCTTCATCGGCCACTTGCGCGGCGGGTTGGCGCACGCCACGGTGCTGGCCTGCGCGGGCTTTGGCGCCATCTGCGGCTCGTCCATTGCCACCGCTGCGACCATGAGCAAGGTGGCATACCCGCCGATGAAAAAGCTCGGTTACGCTGACTATTTGTCCACCGGCGTGATCGCGGCCGGCGGCACGCTGGGCATCATGATTCCGCCCAGCACCATCATGGTCATTTACGGCATCGTCACAGAAACCAACATCGGCAAGCTTTTTGCTGCAGGTGTGTTGCCGGGTTTGCTGTGCGCGCTGCTTTTGATGTGCGGCGTGGGTTATGTCATCTGGCGTGACCCCGGCGCTGGCCCGGCCGGTCAACGTTCGACATGGGCCGCGCGGCGCGCGGCGCTGAAAAACATCTGGGGCGTGGTGCTGCTCGTGGTCATCGTGCTGGGCGGCATTTACGGCGGTGTGTTCACGGCCACTGAAGGCGCGGGCATTGGCGCATCGGGCGCTTTTTTCTTTGCTCTGGCACGCCGCGCCTTGACGCCCAAGGCCTTGTACGCCGTGCTGCTGGAAAGCGCGCGCACGACGGCCATGCTCTTCACGATCTTGATCGCCGCGTCGATTTTTTCGTCGTTCGTCAATTTCACCAGCATGCCGGGCGATTTGAAGAATCTGGTCTCCAGCATGGGCTTGCCGCCGCTGGCCGTGATCGGCGCCATGATGCTGGTCTACATCGTGCTGGGCACCATCATGGAAGAGCTGACCATGGTGCTGCTGACCTTGCCGGTGTTCTTCCCGGTGGTGATGGCGCTGGGGTTTGACCCCGTGTGGTTTGGTGTGCTGATCGTGCTGGTGGTGCAGGTCGGCCTCATCTCGCCGCCTGTGGGGATGAACATGTTTGTCATGAACGCACTGCTCAAAGAGGTGCAGCTTGCACAAATTTTTCGCGGCTCGGCGCTCTTTTGTGTGCCGCTGGCCGTGGGTCTGTTGTTGGTGTTGTTGTTCCCGCAACTGGCCCTGTACTTGCCGTCTTTGATGCGCTGAACGCCAGTACTGCGTCGATAGAATGGTTGGCACCAGGGACACGGGCGTCAAGCGGCGGCTCATCACAGCAACATGAAACTCATCGGTTCGATCACCAGCCCCTATGTGCGCAAAGTGCGCATCGTGATGGCCGAAAAGAAACTCGACTTCCAATTCACGCTGGAAGACCCCTGGGCGAGTGACGTTTTGTTGGCCAGCAACCCATTGGGCAAGGTGCCCTGCCTGGTGATGGAAGGTGGCGAAGCGGTGTTTGACTCCCGCGTCATCGTCGAGTATTTGGACACGCTCTCACCCGTGGGCAAACTGCTGCCACCCTTGGGCCGCGAACGCACCGAGGTGCGCACCTGGGAGGCCCTGGCCGACGGTGTGCTGGATGCCTGCGTTGCCGCACGCATGGAAGCCAACTGGAGTGGTCGCACGGCAGAGCAGCGCTCGCAGGCCTGGATTGACCGCCAGATGTCGCGCGTTCATGCGGCATTGGCCGCCATGAGCCAAGGCCTGGGCGACAAACCTTGGTGCGCTGGCAATCACTTCACACTGGCCGATATCGCCGTGGGCTGCGCCCTGGGCTACATCGACTTTCGCTTTGGTCACATCGACTGGCGCAGCCCCTACCCGAACTTGCTGAAACTGCACGACAAACTTGCCACGCGGCAAAGTTTCATTGATAGCGCACCTTGAGGTTCCAGAGGCTCTCGCGCCTGGCTCGGCTTGCGCCTACCGCGCATCAAAGATGAAGCAGGTCGTGGTGGCGTGCGCGTAGAGCTTGCCATCCGGCCCCACGATCTTGGCCTGTGCTGTGGACATCTGTTTGCCACGATGAATGACCTCGCCAACAGCGCGCAGCGGCCCGGTTTTTTGGCTGGCGGCGCGAACGATGTTCATGCCCATTTCTGCCGTGGTGTAACCGCGCCCGAAAGGCAAGGTGCTGTGCACGGCACAGCCCAAGGCCGAGTCCAACAGCGTGGCGTACCAGCCCCCGTGAACTGACCCAATCGGGTTGTAATGCTTGAGTTGTGGGGCACCCTGGAAGATGGCCAAGCCATCGCCCACTTCCACCAATTGAAAGTCCATGGTGTCGGCAATGTGCGGGTACGGGACTTCACCCACCAGCCAGGCTTGAAGCACTTGCAGGCCGGTTTTGCCCGCCAGTTCTTGCGGCGTCGCAATGCCCGCCTGGGCGCCCGCGCGATGCATGCCTTGCAGCACCCTGGCCAACTGCGCGTTCCACGTTGTCAAGGTCTCTTCTGGCGACATGTTTCCCCCTGGGGTTTTGGCCTGAGGAGTTTCCTTCGGATCACACCGCCGTTGCCGTGAAGCTCGCCGCGCTGGCCATCGGCCAGTAAATGCGAAACACGTTGTGCGGCCAATCACCTCGGCCTTCCATCGCGGCCAACAATTCACCTTGTTTGACCAGCGGCAGCAGGTTGGCCAGCAAGCGCACATCACTGCCCGAGACCCGCCGCACGATGTGTGACGCGGTGATCTCGTTGGGGTGCTTCAACCCGGCCGCCTGCACCAGCTCTTTCAGCGCTTCCAGCGTGCCCTGGTGAAAGTGAAACACGCGGTCGGTCTTGTTGGGCACCACCAAAGCGCGCGCGCGTTGCGGGTCTTGCGTTGTCACGCCCGTGGGGCAGGCGCCGGTGTGGCAGGCCTGTGCCTGGATGCAGCCCAAGGCGAACATGAAGCCGCGCGCGGCGTTGCACCAGTCGGCGCCCAAAGCCATCATGCGGGCGATGTCAAACGCCCCCACGACTTTGCCAGCGGCGCCTAACTTGATACGGCGGCGCAGGTTCAATCCCACCAGCGAGTTGTGCACCAGCAGCAAGCCTTCTTGCAGCGGCGCGCCCACGTGATCGGTAAATTCAAGTGGCGCCGCGCCGGTGCCGCCTTCGGCGCCATCCACCACGATGAAATCGGGCGTGATGCCCGTCGCCAGCATGGCTTTGCAAATCGCAAACCACTCCCAGGGGTGGCCAATGCACAGCTTGAAACCCGTCGGTTTGCCGCCCGACAAGGTGCGCAAACGCTCAATGAAATGCATCATCTCCACGGGTGTGCTGAAGGCGCTGTGGCTGGCTGGGCTGACGCAGTCCACCCCCACTGGCACACCGCGCGCAGCGGCAATTTCGGGGCTGACTTTGGGGCCCGGCAAAACACCGCCATGGCCAGGTTTGGCGCCTTGGCTCATCTTCAGCTCGATCATCTTCACCTGCGGGTCCAGGGCATTGGCCGTGAACTTCTCGGCGTTGAAGCTGCCATCGTCGTTGCGACATCCAAAGTAGCCCGAACCAATCTCCCAGATCAGGTCACCGCCGTTCACGCGGTGGTGCGCGCTGATCGAGCCTTCGCCTGTGTCATGCGCAAAACCGCCACGTTTGGCGCCGCCGTTGAGCGCCAGGATGGCATTGGCCGACAGCGCACCAAAACTCATGGCCGAGATGTTGAAGATGCTGGCCGCGTAGGGCTGTGTGCAGGCGCTGCCGTTGGCGCCGATCACCACGCGAAAGTCGTGCGTGCCCACTTGTGTGGGCGCCATCGAATGGTTGATCCATTCATAACCGCTGCGCAGCACATCGAGCTGCGTGCCAAAGGGCCTTTTGTCTTGCTCACCCTTTGAGCGCTGATAGACCAGGCTGCGCTGTTGGCGCGAAAAGGGCACAGCCTCGCGGTCGCTTTCGATGAAGTACTGGCGAATCTCGGGGCGGATGAATTCGAGCAAAAAACGGATGTGCCCGATCACCGGGTAGTTGCGCAATACCGCATGGCGCTTTTGCCGCAAGTCGCGCCAACCCAGGCCCACCAGAAACAAGCAGACCAAGGCGGCCAGCCCGCCGATGTCAAACGCCACCCAGCAAAAGGTGAAGAGCAGCGTACCCACGCCGCACAACAACCACGCGAAATAGCGGACGGGGAAGTGTTCATCAAGCTTGTGCAGCCAGGCGTGCATGCGAATGTCCTCCGGCGTTGACTGTGCGAACGCTGAAGCAATGCTAGCGGGCACCGTGGGTCGTTGCGTAACGAGATAACTTGCAAAACTGGGTCAATTCAAAGGTTGTTCCACGGCGTCGGCACACGGCGTATTGGTAGCCCTGGCAAGGCTGATGCGTCGATATACTGCGCCGCCCTGTCAATCGCACCCATGGCCAGCCTGCAACAAGTCACCGCACAAGAGATGTTTTTCAGCGAGCCTTTGCCGCTGAAAAGTGGCGCCGTGCTGGCCAACTACAGCCTCATTTTTGAGACCTACGGCCAGCTCAATGCTGACAAAACCAATGCCGTGCTGGTGTGCCATGCGCTCAATGCCAGCCACCATGTGGCGGGCATTGACGACAAGGGCGAGGTGGGCTGGTGGGACAACCTCGTGGGCCCGGGAAAACCGCTGGACACCGAGCGCTTTTTTGTCATCGGCGTGAACAACCCCGGCTCGTGTTTTGGCTCCACCGGGCCGATGAGCATCAACCCCGCCACGGGGCTTGTCTACGGCGCAGATTTCCCGGTCGTCACGGTGGAGGACTGGGTCGACGCGCAAGCGCGTTTGGTGCAGCGCCTGGGCATCGCACGCTTGGCTGCCGTGTTGGGTGGCAGCTTGGGCGGCATGCAAGCCTTGGCCTGGACTTTGCGCCACCCGCGCGCCCTGCGCCATTGCATTGCCGTGGCCACGGCGCCCAATTTATCGGCGCAAAACATTGCGTTCAATGAAGTGGCGCGTCGTGCCATCGTCACCGACCCCGACTTCCACGGTGGCCACTTTTACGCACACGGAGTGCTGCCCAAACGCGGGCTGCGTGTGGCGCGAATGATTGGCCACATCACCTACTTGTCTGATGACGCGATGGAGCAAAAGTTTGGCCGGGAACTGCGGGCTTCAGAACTCGGCTACACCACGCAAGATGTTGACTTTCAGATCGAGAGTTACCTGCGCCATCAAGGCGACAAGTTCAGCGAATACTTTGACGCCAACACCTACTTGCTGATCACCCGCGCCTTGGACTACTTTGACCCCGCGAGTGAACACGGCGGTGATCTGACACGCGCATTTGCCGTGGCACGCGACAAAAAGTTCACCCTCGTGAGCTTCACCACCGACTGGCGTTTTGCCCCCACCCGCTCACGTGAAATTGTTAAAGCACTGGTGGACAACCGCATCGACGTGAGCTACGCAGAAATTGCCGCGCCACATGGCCACGACGCTTTTTTGCTCGACGACACGCGCTATCACAAGGTGATGCGCTCAAGCTTCGCCAAGGTGTTGGCCGATGTCTGAGCGCCGCGATCTGGAAATCATCGGCAGCCTCGTGCCGCACGGTGCACGTGTGCTCGACTTGGGCTGCGGCAGTGGCGAAATGCTGGCCTGGTTGCAAAAGCACAAAGGCTGCACGGGTTACGGCATTGAAATTGACGACGCCAACGTGCACGCCTGCATCCAGCGCGGTGTGAACGTCATCCAGTTGAACCTGGAAGAGGGCCTGGCGCTTTTTGATGACCAAAGTTTTGACGTGGTGCTGCAAATCGACACTTTGCAGCACCTGCGCAACACCGAACGAATGCTGCGCGAAACGGCGCGCGTGGGACGTATCGGCATTGTGAGCTTTCCTAACTTTGCACATTGGCCGAACCGTTTGCGCGTGGCCCTGGGCCGCATGCCGGTGACCAAGGCCATGCCGTATCAGTGGTACGACACGCCCAACATCCGCGTTGGCACCTTTGCCGACTTTGAAGTGTTGGCGCAAAAAACCGGCCTGGTGGTGAACGAGAGCTTTGGCCTGCGCGGCGCGAACCTGGTGCGTCGTTGGCCCAACCTGCGCGCCAGCGTGGCGGTGTTCAGGTTTGAGCTGCGGTAGTTAAGTCTGCTGACGCTGCCTGCCTGGGCAAGTGCAGGGTGAAGCAGCTACCCACGCCCACCTCACTGGTGGCCACGATGTCGCCGCCCATGGCCTGGGCCAACTGACGCGACAAGGCCAGCCCCAAACCGGCGCCTGCAATGTCGGAAAACTGCGCCCCCAAGCGGTCAAAGGGCGTGAAGAGCCGGGCCAATTGCTCGGCACTCAAACCCTTGCCTGTGTCTTGAACGATCAGGCTCAGTTGACTGCCGTCTTCAAGCAAGCGGACATGAACTGCCCCGCCGGGGCGGTTGTATTTGATGGCGTTGGACAGCAAGTTGCTCAGCACTTGCTTGAGCCGTTTGCGGTCGGTGCGCAGCGGTGCGCAAGTCAACTCGGTGATTTCGCTGTGCAAGGTGACGTTGCCAGCATCGGCAGTTGCCGCCAACATGGCCATGCACTCCTGCAAGACCTCAGTAACATTAACGTCTGACGTGAGCATAGACATGTGGCCACTTTGCACGCCGCTCAGGTCAAGAATGTCTTCCACCAGGGCCAGCAAATGCCGCCCACTGGACAGCAGGTTTTTGACCCACAGGCCTTGGTGATGAGGCGTGAGCGGGTCGGTGTCGATGAGTTGCGAAAACCCCAAGATGGCGTTGAGCGGTGTGCGCAGTTCATGGCTCACGCGCGACAAAAAACTCGTCATGGCTTGTTGCGCGGCCTCAGCGCGGTCACGCGCTTGGCGCAGTGCTTCGGCCTCTTTGCGCGCAGTGATGTCGGTGTGTGTGCCAATCATGCGCAATGGATGGTTGTGCTCGTCGCGGGCGATGATCATGCCGCGCGACAACACCCACTTCCAGCGACCGTCTCGGCACTTGATGCGGTGCTCGTTGGCGTACTGGGCTGTACTGCCATCAAAGTGCGCTTGACGGTCGCTCAGCATTTGTGCCAAGTCGTCGGGGTGGGTCAGCTGATCGAGCGTGTCGGCATGATCGTCCCAGCCTTCGTCCTCCAGGCCATACATCTGGCGGCCACGCTGTGACAGCACTTTCGTGCCGGTTTGAATGTTCCAGTCCCACACGCCATCGCCCGTGATGTCCAGCGCCAATTTCCAGCGCTCTTCGCTTTCTTGCAATGCCGCACGGGCCGCGTATTGCGCGCTGACATCGGTGATCAAACCCACCCGGACCTGCTCGTTGGTTTCTGACACGGTGGGCGACGAGCTCATGTGCAGCCACTTCGGGCTGCCGTCGTCCAGCAACACACGAAACGCCACGCTCAGCGGCAACTGATGGGCCACGGCGTGTGCGATGGCGATGTCCACCCGCTGCATGTCGTTCGGGTGGCGAAAGCGACGGAGCGAGTCGGGCTGGCGCATGGCCTCTTGCGGGTCCACGCCGTAGATGGCGCGTACGCCGTCACTCACAAAGCTGTAGTGAGCCTCCGCCTGAGCGCTGAAGTGGCGACGGAACACCACGCCGGGCACTTGGTTGGCGATGTGGCGAAAGTGCGCCTCGCTGCGGTGCAAGGCTTCGTCGTGCCGCACGCGATCGGTGATGTCATCGACCGTGCCTTCGTAGTACAGCGCGCGGCCGTTTTCGTCGCGAACCAAGTGTGCGTTTTCACTGATCCAGAGTCGCTCTTGTGTGCGGTGGCGGACCATCTCAGAGACGAAGTTGCGCACATGACCATCGCGCTCCAGCGCTTCACGAAACTCTCGGCGACGTGTTGGAAGCACGTACCAGTCGGTGTCCAAATTGCGCAGCGAAGCCAGCAACTGCGCTTCGGTCTCGTAGCCGTTCAAGCGCACCAGTGCTGCGTTGGCACGAACCTGGCGGCCATTCGGTGTACTGCGGTAAGCCCCCAATGGCAGCATCTCAAACAGGGTGTCAAAGTTGGCGGCACTGGCCTCGGCATGGGTATCGACACCAGCGTCGGCACCAGCGTCGGCAAGAGGCTTGCCCTGCGCAGCGATTGACGTTGACGTTGCCGTCTGCGGCGCCAAGTCTGATTGCCTGCTTGCGTTCTGATCCATGATGCGCTGAGCTTAACTGCGGCAACCTCCCCGGACCACCCCTTCATCGTCAAACCAGGAGCTGAAATTGATTGGATACGTCTGCTTTGGACCCAACGACCGGCCTCGTGCTGCAGCCCTTTACTGCGCCCTGCTCGCCACCACTGCTGCCAAAGTAGAAGGCCCCGCCGATAAGCTTGGTGCGGGCTTTTGTGCCAGCCACTTTCGTGACCAGGACGGCCGCAGGCTCACCCTGTTTTGCATAGGTTGACCCAGGTGGCCACAGGGATGGAAGCAGAGGATCGGGCAGGCACTTTCGAGCGTGCCAAGGCGCTTTTTGCCGCCGGCCTCACCGCCTTGAAAGGAGGCCACCCACAGACTGCCGAAGAGAAGTTTCTGGCCTCGCTGGCCCTGTTGCCCAACCGGCCGTCAACGCTCATCAATCTCTCTGCCGCGTTGGCGGCGCTGGGCAAAACCGCAACGGCCCTGGCTGCCCTGGACCAAGCGCTGGCGCTGGAACCAAAAGCCGTGGACGCTTGGTATCAACGCGGTCAGTTGCTGCAAGCCTTGGCGCGACCCTTGGATGCGCTGGCTGCTTACGACAGCGCCCTGCGCATCGACACCTGTTGCGCGCCCGCCTGGAGCCAGCGCGGTGGCATCCTGAAAGATCTGGGCCGACTGAGCGAGGCTGCGGCGTGTTTTCGTCAAGCCCTGGCCCTGGGGGCTGACCCGGTGCTGAATGCATTTTTTCTGGCATCTGCCGAAGGAACGCAAGCACCTGGCACGGCGCCGCGCGCTTACGTGGAGGGCCTGTTCGACAGCTACGCCGACGACTTTGACGCCCACTTGGTGAGTGATCTTCACTACGACGCGCCGCGCACTTTGGTCGCGCTGCTGCCTCAGGCGCGCCAATTCAGTGACGCCTTGGACCTGGGCTGCGGTACGGGTTTGCTGGCACCGGTGCTGCGCCCGCGCGTGGCGGCTTTGGATGGTGTGGATGTGTCGTCCAGGATGTTGGAGCGAGCGCGTGCGCGAAACCTGTATCGAACACTGGTGCATTGCGATTTGTCTGATTACCTGACAAGTTGTGTTCAGCACTACGAGTTGGTGGTGGCCGCCGATGTCTTTATCTACGTGGGCGATTTGGCGGCAGTCTTCAAGGCGATCTGGCAGGTGCTGGTGCCGGATGGGCAGTTTGCTTTTACGCTGGAAGTCTGCGCGGGAAGCGAAGGTTTTTCTCTCTTGCCCAGTTCCCGTTTTGCACATTCGCGCGCTTATGTGCTGGCCCTTGCACAGGCGCACGGTTTCGCGGTGTTGGCTTGGTTAACCCAGCCCATTCGCCAGGAACAGGAACGGCCCATCCCCGGCCACTTTGTGCTGCTCGCCAAGAGCTGAGCAGCGTGCGTTCGTGAAGCGCAGTGTTTCCAGGGTAGTGTTTCCAGGTTAGCGCCGCCATGCGCCACCGTGCTTCAATGGGCGTGATGGATACGCTGCAAACAACGGACGGTTTGACCCTGCACCTGCGGCGCTGGCCGTGCGAGCAAGCCGCGCGCGGCACCGTACTCATCGTGCATGGTCTGGGGGAGCACATCGAACGCTACAACGACGTGGCAGGTGTTCTCAACGCGCAAGGTTGGCATGTGCAGGGTTACGACCAGCGCGGCCATGGTCACAGTACCGGGCCGCGCGGCGCCATCGCCCAGGACAACAGCCTGCTGGTGGATTTGGCCCAGGTGATCGACCTCACGCGGGCACTTTCACCAGGCAAACTGGTGCTGCTGGGTCACAGCATGGGTGGCTTGGTGGCAGCGCGCTTGGTGGCTGAAGCACTGGCCGCACATCCAGCCGCGTGGTCACGGGATGTTGAGGCCTTGGTCTTGTCGTCGCCTGCGCTGGACGCCGGCATGAATGCCGCGCAAAAACTCCTGCTCGCGGTGCTCGGACCGCTGGCGCCCAACCTGGCAGTCAACAACGGCCTAAAGTCGAGCTGGATATCGCGCAGTGCACCGGTTGTGCGAGCCTATGAGCAAGACAGGCTGGTACACGACCGTGTCACGCCGCGCCTGGCGCGATTCATTGTCGATGGCGGTGAATGTGTGCGCGCCCATGCGGCCTTCTGGCGCGTGCCCAGCTTGCTGATGTGGGCAGGTGCTGACCGCTGCGTGGCGCCCGCAGGGAGTGCCGCATTTGCTGCTGCTGCACCTTCTGACGTGCTCTCGGCGCAGGTTTTTCCAGCGCTCTTTCACGAGATTTTCAATGAGCCTGAGCACGACGCCGTGCTGACCCACTTGACGACATGGTTGATGGCTCTAACGCCCTAAACTGCAAGCGCATTTTTTAACGAGACACGCCATGA
>JAYVRO010000497.1:0-3452 GCA_043776165.1 Rubrivivax sp.
TTCAGCCCACGCGCTTGGCGCGAGATGTTCGAGCGTGCCACGCGTCTGAGCGATGGTCAAATTCGTTTCATCGGGCTGGCCAGCATCTTGGCAGGCGCGCTGCTTTTTGTCATCGTTCGGTAGCGTGAGGTCGCACGCGACTGCGTGCGCGGGCAAGGGCTGCAGGCGTTGCTGAATTACTCGCCCATACAATGCTTTTTTTAACCCCCGGTGCTTTTTCATGATGTCTGCCTGGCTGCTGCCGGAGCACATTGCCGACGTACTGCCCGTCCAGGCTCGGCGCATTGAGGAGATCAGGCGATTGATGCTCGACCGGGCACGCAGCTACGGTTTCGAACTGGTCATGCCGCCCTTGCTCGAACACCTGGACTCGCTGCTCTCAGGCACCGGCCGCGAGCTCGATCTCAAGACTTTTAAGTTGGTCGACCAGCTCAGTGGGCGTTTGCTCGGTGTGCGTGCCGACACCACGCCTCAGGCTGCGCGTATCGACGCCCATTTGCTGAACCACGAAGGCGTGACGCGCCTTTGTTATTGCGGCCCGGTACTGCATACCCGGGCTGACGGCTTGCGCGCAACCCGTGAGCCTTTGCAATTGGGTGCCGAAATTTTTGGCCATGCGGGGCTCGAAGCTGACTTGGAAGCGCAAGAGCTGGCACTCGACTGCTTGCATGAAGCGCAGATCGATGAATTGGTCATCGACTTGGCCGATGCGCGTGTGTTGCGAGGTGTGGTGCAAGGCTGGACACTGTCGGCCCCGGAGCTCAAGGATCTCGCCCAAGCGCTGTCGGAAAAAGACTCGGCGGCGGTTGCCAGCTTGGCTGCCGAGGCAGGCCTTGCGACACAACGAGCGCTGCAAAGCCTGATGCATTTGTATGGCGGCGATGAAGTCATCGCATGTGCCCGGGCTGAACTGCCGCAAAACGCCTTGGTCGTTGATGCGCTCGACCAACTTGAATGGTTAACAGCGCATTTGCGGGCTGCCTACCCCCACTTGAATGTGGGCTTTGATTTGTCTGACATGAATGGCTACGCCTATTACAGCGGCCCGCGTTTTGCCATCTATGGCCCACTGTCCAGTGACGCATTGGCGCGCGGCGGTCGCTATGACGAAGTCGGAGCCGTGTTTGGTCGGCGCAGGCCCGCCGTGGGCTTCAGCCTGGACCTGAAGGCCTTGGCCGAGATGGCGCGCTCCTTGCCAGCGGCCCAAGCTGTATTGGCCCCTTGGAGTGAAGACCCAAGCCTGCGTGCGGCAGTCCGCCGGCTGCGGGCACAAGGGCAGACCGTTCTCTCGGTCCTGCCTGGTCACCAACCAGAAGCGCAGGCTTTTGAGTGCGATCGTGAACTGGTGTGTGTTGCCGGGCAGTGGGTATTGCGTAGCTTGTCGCCACAGGCTCAATCAGTTTCTTGAATCTCGAAGGTTTTCTTCACATGCAAGTCAGCACAGTTCCCCACTTGGGCCGCAACGTGGTTGTCGTGGGCACCCAGTGGGGCGATGAAGGCAAGGGCAAGATCGTCGATTGGTTGACCGACAACGCGCAAGGCGTCGTGCGCTTTCAAGGCGGCCACAACGCTGGCCACACGTTGGTCATCAACGGGCGCAAAACGGCGTTGCAACTCATCCCTTCGGGTGTCATGCGCGAGGGTGTTGCCTGCTACATCGGCAATGGTGTTGTGGTGGACCCTGCACATTTGCTCCTTGAGATCGCACGCATCGAGGCCTTGGCTGTGGACGTGCGCTCACGCCTCTATCTCAGCGAAGCATGCCCATTGATCTTGCCCATGCACGTGGCGCTTGACAGCGCACGTGAAGCGCTTC
Source organism: Rubrivivax sp. (assembly GCA_043776165.1). Taxonomy (GTDB): domain Bacteria; phylum Pseudomonadota; class Gammaproteobacteria; order Burkholderiales; family Burkholderiaceae_C; genus Rubrivivax. Next base: position 1,817 of record JAYVRO010000497.1, read on the forward strand.
GCGAGACCACCGGCAGCGGGAAAATCGGCACCACGGGCAAGGGCATTGGACCGGCCTATGAAGACAAGGTCGCGCGGCGCGCGCTGCGCGTGCAAGACCTCAAGCACCCGGGGCGTTTTGAGACCAAGTTACGTGAATTGTTAGAGCTTCATAATTCCGAGCTGACCAGCGTCTTGCATGCCCCACCCTTGGCCTTGCAACCCATGCTCGACGCAGCACTTGGTGCGGCTGTGCACCTGCGCCCTTTGATGGCCGACGTCGGCTATCGACTTCACAAAGCGCACGTGGCGGGTGACAACTTGCTCTTCGAGGGCGCGCAAGGCACTTTGCTCGACATCGACCACGGCACCTACCCTTTCGTCACCTCCAGCAACTGTGTGGCGGGCAACGCAGCTGCCGGTTCCGGCGTCGGCCCGGGCATGTTGCACTACGTGTTGGGCATTACCAAGGCCTACACCACACGGGTAGGCAGCGGGCCGTTCCCCACGGAGTTGAACATCAACGAAGAGGGTGGTGTCGGCCACCATTTGTCCACCGTAGGCCAAGAGCGAGGCACCGTGACCGGCCGCGCCAGGCGCTGTGGCTGGCTTGATGCGGCGGCGCTCAAGCGTTCGATCATCATCAACGGTGTGTCGGGCCTGTGCATCACCAAGCTCGACGTTTTGGACGGGCTGTCAGAAATCCGTGTTTGCACGGGCTACCAACTTGGCGACCAGGAGCTCGACATCTTGCCGCTTGACGCTGACGAGATCGCCGCTTGCAAGCCCATCTACGAAACGCTGCCGGGTTGGTCTGAAAGCACGGCAGGCCTGACAAACTGGGAGCAGTTGCCTTTGAAAGCGCGACGCTACCTCGAGCGGGTGCAAACGCTCATTGGCGCGCCAATAGACATGGTGTCCACGGGCCCCGACCGCGTGCACACCATTTTGCTTCGCCACCCTTTTCGCGCCTAGCGCGCAAAGCCCCACTTCATCATAGGAATTTCACATGCTCACCGACGACGGCAAGCACCTCTACGTCTCTTGGGACGAGTACCACATGCTCATCGAGCGGCTTGCACTCAAGGTCCACGGATCAGGTTGGGATTTCGACCAGATCTTGTGTCTGGCTCGTGGCGGCATGCGCCCCGGTGATGTGCTCTCGCGGGTGTTTGACAAGCCCCTGGCCATCATGTCCACGAGTTCCTATCGTGCCGATGCAGGCACCATCCAAGGTCGCCTTGATCTGGCCAAATACATCACCATGCCCAAAGGCGAACTCGCTGGTCGAGTGCTCTTGGTTGACGATCTCGCCGACACGGGTCATACCCTTCGTGCCGTGGTCGATCGACTGCGCGGCATGCCGTCCATCAGCGAGTTGCGAGCTGCCGTTATCTGGGTCAAAGGGGTATCCACATACACACCTGATTACTACGTGGAAACGCTGCCCACCAGCCCGTGGATTCACCAGCCCTTCGAGGAATACGATGGCCTGCGGCCTGACGGCTTGGCAAAGAAATTTTCCATCTGACACGCTGGAGCCGAGAAGTGTTTCGCCCCAAAACCAAAAGGCCGACACTTGCGTGGCGGCCTTCGTAAAACACCTGCCGACACTTGCGTGGCGGCCTTCGTAAAACACCTGCCGACACTTGCGTGGC
>JAYVRO010000498.1:0-11909 GCA_043776165.1 Rubrivivax sp.
GATGCGTCCGGCAAATGTGCTGGAACCCTTGCGGTTGAAGTCACCTTCCAGGCCATGGCCCACGGCTTCGTGCAGCAACACGCCAGGCCAGCCCGGGCCAAGCACCACGGTGGTTTCACCGGCGGCCACGGGGCGGCTTTCCAGGTTGGTCAGCGCGGCGTTCACGGCCTCGGTCACGTAACTTTCGATCATGGTTTGATCAAAGTAGGCCAGACCAAACCGTCCACCACCGCCGGCGCTGCCCACCTCGCGGCGCTGTTTACCGCCGATGGTCTGCTCAGCAATCACGGTGACATTCAAACGCACCAGCGGGCGCACATCCGCCGCGCGCGTGCCATCGGCGCGCGCGACCAGCACCACGTCGTATTCAGCGCCCACGCTGGCCATCACTTGAACCACACGCGGGTCTTTGGCGCGGGCGAGTTTTTCAACACGCTCCAGCAGGGCCACCTTTTGGGTGCTGTCCAGTGTGCCGATGGGGTCGACCATGTTGTAGAGCTTGCGGCTGGTGGCGATGCGCGGCGCACGCGCGACCTTCACGCGCTTGTTTTGCCCGGCAGCGGCGATAGTGCGCACGGTGCGCGCAGCGTCCATCAACGACGCCTCGGTCAAGTCGTCGGAATAGGCGAAGGCGGTTTTTTCGCCCACCACAGCGCGCACGCCCACGCCTTGGTCGATGCTGAAACTGCCGCTCTTGACGATGCCTTCTTCCAGACTCCAACCTTCGTGGCGCGTGGTCTGAAAGTACAGGTCGGCGTCGTCGATGCGGTGCTCGCTGATGGTGGCCAGGGCGCGCGCCATGACGGCTTCTGACAAACCAAAGGGCTCCAACATCAGAGACTGTGCAATGGCCAAACGCTCAAGAGTGGGTTCGCGGGAAATCATGCGGTGTGGCCTTGTGAGGGGGGGGCGAAAGATTGTAGGAGGGGGTGCGCTTCACGTTTCTTTGCGCAGTTTCACGGCGATGTTGTGCGCGTCGGGGCTGGCCCTGTCGTTGAGTGTGGGCAAGACTAAATCTGCTTCAGAGTTCTCCGGACTGTGAACCCCAGGTCTTTCGCCTCGATCCACTTCATCCCCAACCATTGGAGTCATCATGAACGTCCGCACCCTCATCTGCGCCAGTCTTTTGTCTGCTCTCGCCATCAGCGCATCGGCGCAAACCAACACCCCGCGCATCGACCAGCGTCAAGAAGCACAGCAATCGCGCATTGCACAAGGCGCTGCATCGGGTGCACTCACCAAGCGTGAAACGCGCCGCCTGGAGCGCGAGCAAATGGCCATCGCCAACGCCAAGGGCGCAGCCAAGGCCGATGGGGTCGTGACCACGCAAGAGAAGAAGAAGCTCACGCACATGCAAAACCGCGCCAGCAAAGACATCAACAACCAAAAGCACGACGCGCAGACCCGGCCGGCCTCAGCACCACGCCATTGAATCGCATCAAGTGTCTTGCAGCGTCAAGGCCAATGCATACAAAGCGTTGCGCGGCGCGCCAGAGATTTCGGCTGCCAGCGCAACGGCTTGTTTCAGCGGCAGCTCGCGCAGCAGCACGGCCAGCGTGCGCTGTGCAGCGGCTGGTAATTCACTGTTAACGTTTGATGTGATGATCATGGTGTGCAACACAACAACAAACTCGCCGCGCAGGCGCTGCGGGTCTGCAGCCAGCCAGGCGGGCAAGTCAGCTGCAGCCATGCTGGCCACGGTTTCAAACTGCTTGGTGAGTTCACGGCACAGCGTGACGCGCCGCGTGGCGGCCTGTTCAGCGAGCGCCGAGCACAGCGCCTGAATGCGGTGCGGCGCTTCAAACAATACCAGCGTGGTGGTGTCCAGTAAGACCGCGGCCAAGGCCGCTTGGCGCCCGGCGCCCTTGGCGGGCAAAAAGCCGACGAACTTGAAACCCGTGCTGTGCACATCACCCGCCACACTCAGCGCTGCGAGCGCGCTGCTGGGCCCGGGGATGGGCACCACGCGCCAACCCGCAGCATGCGCCGCGGCCACCACAGCCGCGCCAGGGTCCGACACGGCGGGCGTGCCCGCGTCACTGATGTAGGCCACGCTTTGGCCAGCGCCCAGGCGTACCAGCACCAGCTCTGCGGCTGTGTGTTCGTTGTGCGCATGCAGGGCGATCAGCGGATGTTGCACTCCGAGATGACGCAAAAGCCGCGCACCGACGCGGGTGTCTTCGCAGGCCACGGCGTCCACGCGGGCCAGCACGTGCGCGGCACGCAGGGTCATGTCGGCCAGGTTGCCGATGGGCGTGGCCACCACGTACAGTGTGCTCGCGGCGTAGTGCTGGTGGCCAGCCGCTTCGGCGGCAGCCGTCAACAAAGAAGGGGTGGCGTTGTTCAAGAAGCAGGTCGTCCAAAGCACCAAGGCGGTGGGTGATGAGGCCGAGGCGCTAGCTCTGGCCTGGCTCGTCCAGCAAGGGCTGGTGCTGGTGCAGCGCAATTATCGAGTCGCCGCCGGGCCACACGCGCGGGGCGGCGAGATCGATCTCATCATGCGCGAACCTGGCGCAGGGGGTGTCCGTGGTGGAAACCCTTCGGGCATCGACACCTTGGTCTTTGTTGAGGTCCGTGCCCGCGCCAGCATCAACCAAGGCGGCGCGCTGGCCAGCATCACGGCCACCAAGCAAGCACGCATCGTTCGCACGGCGCAGCACTTTTTGTTGCGCTGGCCAAAAATACCGCCTTGCCGCTTTGATGTGGTGGCCGTGCAAGGTGAGCAGATCGACTGGCTGCGCGGTGCCTTTGATGCTTCTTGAAGTTTGTGAAGCCATCAACGCAACTTTCTGCACCCAGCGCAGTCCCATAATTCATGCTCATGCTTGAACAGCGCATCCAGCAACAATTTTTTGAGAGCGCCGACCTGCATTACCAAGGCGCTGAAACGTTGGCACGCCAGGTGGCTGATGCAGCGCAGGCCTTGCTCACTGCCATCACGGCAGGCGGCAAAGTATTGGTCTGCGGCAGCGCTTGGGGGGTGTCGTTGGCCCAGCATCTGCAAGCCTTGTTGGTGGCCGGTTTTGAGCGCGAGCGGCCGCCCTTGGCAGCCCTGGTCCTGCGCGCAGAGGGTGCCCTGACCTGTGCCGCGCAAGTGCATGCGCTGGCCCAGCCCGGCGATGTGTTGGTGCTGCTGGCTTGCGGCAAACCCGATTCGTCCATGCTGACAACGGCAAACGCGGCGCGTGACAAGGACGCGACCGTGGTGGTGCTGTGCGACGCCGCCGGCGCCTCTGATTGGCAAGAGCGTTTGAGCGACACCGATGTGTTGGTCACCGTGCCACACGAACGTGCTGCGCGCGTCTATGAAACGCATGTGTTGGTGCTGCATTGTTTGTGCGATGCACTCGATCTGCAATTGCTTGGAGAACAGGAACCCTGATGAACACTGTCCGTTTTGCACTGCAACGTTTGTCTGCCGCCACGTTGTTGGCCGTGACTGTGGCCGCACCGCTCACCGCATGTGCGCCCTTGCTGCTGGGCGGCGCCCTGTTCGGCGGCACCATGGTGTTTGTGGACAGGCGCACGACTGGCACTCAAGTCGAAGACCAGGCCATCGAGATCAAGGCCGGCTTGGAAGCCCGCCGTGTCGCGCCCAGTGGTCACATCAACACGGCCAGCTACAACCGCATGCTGCTCATCACCGGTGAGGTCGCCAATGAGGCCGAGCGCAAAGCCGCAGAACAGGCCGCAGGCCGCGTGGAGAACATTCGTTCGGTCGTGAACGAGCTGGCGGTGATGGGCAACACAGCGTTGTCCGCGCGCAGCAGTGACAGCGTGGTCACTGCCAAAGTGAAGGCCAGTTTCATTGACGCCAAAGACCTGCAAGCGCAGGCGATCAAGGTCGTGACAGAGCGTGGAGTTGTCTACTTGATGGGCGTCGTAACCGAGCGCGAAGCCACGCGTGCCACCGAGATGTCACGTACTGTGGCCGGCGTGAATAAGGTGGTGCGGGTGTTTGAGATCATCAGCGAGGCTGAACTCGCGCGCTTGTTGCCTGCACCTGCGGCAAAACAGTGATCGCGTCGAGCTTTGATCGGCGTGGGAAGCGCGGTTGGAGCCGCTGCGCGCCACGCCTCATCAATTTACTTCAGCTCACTTCAAACGTTTAATCAAACTCGACGTGTCCCAGCGCTTGCCGCCCAAGGCCTGCACGTCAGCGTAGAACTGGTCCACCAAGGCCGTCACGGGCAGTTTGGCGCCGTTGCGGCGCGCTTCGTCCAGCACCAGGCTCAGGTCTTTGCGCATCCAATCCACAGCAAAACCAAAGTCGAATTTGTCGTCCACCATGGTCTTGCCACGGTTGTCCATTTGCCAGCTTTGTGCCGCGCCCTTGCCAATGACGTCGAGCACTTGTTTCATGTCCAGTCCGGCACGCTGGCCAAAGGCGATCGCCTCTGACAGGCCTTGCACCAAGCCCGCGATGGCGACTTGATTGACCATCTTGGCGAGTTGCCCGGCACCGCTGTCACCCACCAAGGTGACGGCCCGCGAGAAGGCCATGGCCACGGGTTTCATGGCCTCAAAGGGGGTGCTTTCGCCGCCGCACATCACAGTGAGCAGGCCGTTTTCTGCGCCAGCTTGGCCACCTGAAACCGGGGCATCCACAAACTGCACGCCGCGCGCTTTGGCAGCGGCGTACAGCTCGCGCGCAATGGCGGCCGACGCCGTGGTGTGGTCAACAAAAATGCTGCCGGGCTTCATCCCAGCCAAGGCGCCATCCAGGCCCAGCACCACCGAGCGCAGATCCTCGTCGTTGCCTACGCAACAGAACACGATGTCGGCACCCGCCGCTGCGAGCGCAGGCGTGGCGGCGCTTTTGCCAGCGTATTTGTCGGCCCAAGCGGCTGCTTTGGCAGCCGTGCGGTTGTAGACGGTCACGTGGTGCCCAGCACCAGCCAGGTGGCCAGCCATGGGGTAACCCATCACGCCCAGCCCGAGAAAGGCCACGCGCATCGCTTGAATCGGTTCGTAGGTTTTGCTCATGGCCGCGATGTTGCCATGGGCACACGAAGCGCCGTGGATGTGCCCGGATCGGTGGCCCGCTACATCACCGGCACGCGTGCACCACGGATAACCCCCGTGCGCCTAGAAATCCAAGGCCTTATGCGGCGAGTGGGCTCAAGTCAGCCAACAGGCCCGTCATGCTGCGTTGCGCTTCTTCCAAGTCGTAGCTGGCTTGCAAATTCATCCAGAACTCGGCCGACGTAGCAAACACCTTGGCCAGCCGCAACGCGGTGTCTGCTGTCACCGAACGCTTGCCCAGGACGATTTCATTGACGCGCCGCGGCGACACGCCAAGCGCACGCGCCAACGCATTTTGGCTAAGTGCCATGGGCTGTAAAAATTCTTGGTCCAGCACCTCGCCGGGGTGCACGTTGTGCAAGCGCAAGTGGGTCATGTCGGGGCCTCTCATGGTCTGATTGCCGTCAGTGATAGTCAACGATGGTCACGTCGCTGGCCTGTCCTTCGTGCCAACGAAAGCAAAGGCGCCACTGCTCGTTGATGCGAATGCTGAACTGCCCCTTTCGATCGCCTGTCAGGGCCTCCAGTCGGTTGGCTGGGGGAACTCGAAGGTCATCCAAACGAACGGCGGCGTGCAGCATCCGTAGCTTGAGCCTGGCCTTTTGTTGCAAAGCGACCGGTAGCCTGCGCGACACGACGCCGCGCCAGATCTTGTCAGTTTCTTTGTCGACAAAGCCCGTGATCATTCATGGACTATAACGCTTGACGTTATAGTGATCAACGACCCGCTATATCGCGAACTACATCACCCGCATGTGCTCCGTGCCCGCCGACAAATCGGGGTTGCGCGCGCGTTTGCTGTTGAGCTTGATCTGCAAGCGCAAGTCGTTCAATGAATCGGCATTGCGCAGCGCGTCTTCGTAGGTCACAACGCCGTTCTCATACAGCTCGAAGAGCGACTGATCAAAGGTCTGCATGCCAATTTCGCGCGAGCGTTTCATCAGCTCTTTGATCTCGCTCACTTCGCCTCTGAAGATGAGGTCCGAGACCAACGGCGAGTTGAGCATGATCTCAACCGCAGCCACCCGCCCGCGCCCCAGTTCACGCGGCAACAGGCGCTGCGAGACCAGGCTCTTGAGGTTGAGCGAGAGATCCATCAACAACTGCGCGCGGCGCTCGTCGGGGAAAAAATTGATGATGCGGTCCAGCGCCTGATTGGCGCTGTTGGCGTGCAGCGTGGCCATGCACAGGTGGCCGGTTTCTGCAAAGGCCACGGCGTGCTCCATGGTCTCGCGGTCGCGGATTTCGCCCATCAAGATGACGTCCGGCGCCTGACGCAACGAGTTCTTCAGCGCGATACCCCAGTTGTCGGTGTCCAGGCCCACTTCACGCTGCGTGACGATGCAGTTTTTGTGGGGGTGTACAAACTCCACCGGATCTTCAATGGTGATGATGTGGCCGTAAGAGTTCTCGTTGCGCCAATCCACCATGGCCGCCAGCGAGGTGCTCTTGCCCGAGCCCGTGGCGCCGACAAAAATCACCAAACCGCGTTTGGACATCGCGATGTCCTTGAGCACAAAAGGCAGCTCCAGGCTGTCGATGGTGGGCAGGGTTTGCGGGATCGTGCGCAGCACCAAGCCGACTTGGCCCTGCTGCACAAAGGCGTTCACACGAAAACGCCCAATGCTTTGCGGTGAGATGGCGAAATTGCACTCTTTGGTTCTTTCGAACTCGGCCGCTTGTTTGTCGTTCATGACCGCACGCGCCAACGCCAGCGTGTGCTGACCAGTTAACGGTTGAGGTGACACCTTCGTGACTTTGCCGTCAACCTTGATGGCCGGCGGAAAATCTGCGGTGATGAAAAGGTCTGAGCCACCGCGGCTGGCCATCAGCCGCAGCAGGTCGTTGATGAACTTGGATGCCTGGTCGCGTTCCATGGTGTGTCTCGGTTGCTTGCAGTCGGGGCTCAGGTCAGTGCCGGGCCACTACCGCGCGGCTTGAGCAATCCCCTTGGGGGGCAACAAACGAAGTGAGTGAGGGCCGCATCTACCCGGGGAAGTTCTCTGGGATCTTCGCTTTGGCGCGCGCTTCGGCGGGTGACACCACATTGCGCCGCACGAGATCTGACAGGTTCTGATCCAAGGTTTGCATGCCCAGACTCTGGCCGGTTTGAATGGAGGAATACATCTGTGCAATCTTGTTTTCGCGGATGAGGTTTTTGATGGCCGATGTGGCAATCATGATTTCATGCGCGGCCACGCGGCCCGAGCCGTCTTTGAGCTTGCACAGCGTTTGCGAGATGACGGCCACGAGTGACTCCGAGAGCATGGCGCGCACCATGTCCTTTTCTGCCGCTGGGAACACATCGACCACACGGTCGATCGTCTTGGCGGCCGAGCTGGTGTGCAGCGTGCCAAACACGAGGTGCCCGGTTTCGGCGGCGGTCAGGGCCAAACGGATGGTCTCCAAGTCGCGCATTTCACCTACAAGAATGGCGTCAGGGTCTTCACGCAAGGCCGAACGCAGCGCGTTGGCAAAGCTCAAGGTGTGCGGCCCGACTTCGCGCTGGTTGATCAGGCACTTTTTACTCTCGTGCACAAACTCGATGGGGTCTTCAACGGTCAGCACGTGGCCGTATTCGCTCTCGTTCAAGTGGTTGACCATGGCGGCCAACGTGGTGCTCTTGCCAGAACCCGTGGGCCCCGTGCACAGCACCAAGCCGCGTGGGCGCAGCGCCAGCTCAGCGAAGACCTTGGGCGTGCCAAGTTGTTCCAAGGTCAAGATCTTGCTCGGGATGGTGCGGAACACCGCGCCCGCGCCGCGGTTTTGGTTGAAGGCATTCACGCGAAACCGCGCCAGGCCCTGGATCTCGAAACTGAAGTCGCATTCCAGCGTGTCTTCGTAGTGTTTGCGCTGGGCGTCGTTCATGATGTCGTACACCATGTCATGCACTTGTTTGTGCTCTAGCGGTTCGACGTTGATGCGCCGCACGTCGCCGTGCACTCGGATCATCGGCGGCAGCCCTGCCGAGAGGTGCAAGTCAGAGGCCTTGTTCTTGACCGAAAAGGCCAGCAGCTGGGTGATGTCCATGGGCGATGTCGTCCTTTAAGCTCGGGTGATTATGGGCAGCATACAAAGCAGACTGCAACAAGTGCACGAGCGCGTCATTAACGCTTGCACCTTAGCAGGTCGTTCGTCACAAAGCGTTGCGCTACTGGCCGTGAGCAAGACCGCGAGTGCAGCCATGGTGCGTGAAGCCGTGCTGGCCGGTCAGCGCACTTTTGGCGAAAACTATGTGCAAGAAGCACTGGACAAAATCTCCGCTTTGGCCGATCTGCGCAGCCAGATGGAATGGCACCTCGTTGGCCCCTTGCAAAGCAACAAGACCCGTGTCGTGGCCGAGGCTTTTGACTGGGTGCACTCCCTGGACCGTCTGAAAATTGCGCAGCGCTTGTGCGAGCAGCGGCCCAGCCATTTGCCGCCTTTGAACCTGTGCCTGCAAGTCAATATCAGCGGTGAAGACAGCAAGAGCGGCGTGCCACTGGCCGAAGTGCCGGCCTTGGCTTGCGCACTGGCGGCTTTGCCGCGTGAGCGTGTCGTGCTGCGCGGCCTGATGGCCATCCCCGAACCCGCACAAGACATGGCCGCACAACGTGTTCCGCACCGCGCCTTGTTTGACGTGTTGGCGGTGTTGAATGCGAAGGGTTTGGCGCTCGACACCTTGTCGATGGGCATGAGCGCTGATCTGGAAGCCGCCGTGCTGGAAGGTTCGACGATGCTGCGCGTGGGTACGGCGTTGTTTGGAGCGCGGCCCTAAACCGCGTTGGCAATCTCGTGGCTGTCCATGGTCGCCCCCGGCTTGTCAGGATGGCGCACCATGATGTCGGCCGCTTCAATCCCGCCGTCAGCAATGCAGGCGCGGTCGCGGCCTGTGGCCTTGGCTTGGTACAGCGCCACGTCGGCCATGCGAATCATCTGGTCGGGCACACGCGCCATGCTCGTATCGGCCACGCCAAAACTGCACGTGAAGGGCGGGCATTTGCCGAGTTGCAGGGTCTGCGCCAAACGCTTGCGCAAGCGGTCAACCAGCTCCACGGCTGCGCGTGCGTTCGAGTCCACCAAGACAAAGGCGAACTCTTCGCCGCCCCAGCGGCCCAGCAAATCTGACTCGCGCAGTGAGTGGCGCATCACGTCGCTGAACAAGCGCAGCGCGGTGTCGCCGGTGGCGTGGCCGTGGCCGTCGTTGAGCAGCTTGAAGTGGTCCAGGTCGCACATCACGAACACGAAGTCGCGGTCGCTGGCGGCCAGCACGCGCAGTTGTTGCTCCAGCGTGCGCCGGTTGGGCAAGCCCGTCAGGCCGTCGGTGCTGGCTTGAACCTGGCTCTTCTCAAAAGCCCGCACTGTGCCAATGCGCATGCCGATCTGCGTGCCCAAGGTGCTGAGTTGTTGTGACTTCTCGACACCGAGCGGCGCGCCCACTTTGCCCGTGGTGTGCAGCACACCAATGGCGTGGCCCATGAAGGTGACGGGCATGCACACAGCCGAGACATCACCACAGGGCCTGCCGCGCAAGTGTGTGCACGCCTGCAAATCTTCACTGTGATTGAAGGCCACGATGTTGCCGCGGCGCACCGCAACACAGTCGTACGGTGAGCCGACATTGCAGCCCGACCCGCCCAACACGGGGTGTTCAGCGGCGCGTTCCATGTTGGCCTTGCTGGAATCGGCGATGAGCAATTCCATCGGATGGTCGGGGGAGATTTCGTTCATGGCACGAGCCGCCACACGGGTGACCTGCCGTTCCGCGTCGGCCATGTCCAGCGCTTCGGCCAGGTGCTTGCCAAACGAAGCCCGCACAGCGTCTTCACGCATGGTGCCGATCATGGTGCTCAGCCCGCTGGCCATCTTGTCAACAGCGCGTCCCAGGTCACCCAACTCGTCACTGCCTTGTTCACCGACGCGACGTGTCATGTTGCCATCGGCCATGCTCTGCGCCACCTCGCTGAGCCAACGCAAACGGCGTTGGATGGCGACGGTGACCAGGGCTACCACGGCACTCGCGGCCAAGAGGGTGCCAGCGCACACCCACAGCAGTGACAGACGTGCCTGCTCTGATTCCAGCGCCGCCTCTTTTTGTGTTGTTCGCAGTAGCTCTGCAAGCGACTGGCCTTGGTCTTCGACCGCGCTGCGCGCCAGTTTGTACTGTGTGTCCAAGGCGGGCAATGCTGCCAGGCCGGCGATGCGGTCGGCGATGGCAATCTGCACAACCTTGTGCGTTTCCACAGCATAGGCCTGCGCCAGTTCGATGGTGTTTTGAATTTGCTTGCGCAGACCAGCGTGCAAGTCAATGCGGGACAGCGCCTGCAAGGTCTCGTACAGCGCCAAGCCGTCGTCGCGCACACGTTGGCGCGCTTCGTAAGGGTCTTGCCCGGCCACCTGCCCCACCAACATGGACGCCAACACGTCGGCGCGCATGGCGTCGAACATCACGTCAGCCTGTTTGCTCAGGTGCTGGGCTTCTGACAACTGCGCCTGCCGAGCTTGCGATCGTTGTTGCGAGTGCAAGGCCTGCCAGGCCTGGACCGACAGGCTGATGAGCGCTGCCGCAACCAAGGCGTTGAGCATCAACAGCTTGGCGCGCAAGCTCGGGCGCCACAAGGGGAGTGCGATCTTCATCTACGGCATATCGGCCCCTGCCCGGCACACTGAAGAAGACATGATGGGCACGGCGGTCTGCGCGCCGATCTGATCTCAATGCCGCTGCTTCTTTCACGCCATGACCCATCGCCCTGCGGGCAAGATGCGGGCAAGCAGACCCCCGCAGCGCGGCCAAACTCAATTCAAATACATGCCCAAATAGCGCCGCCCGTGGCTCACGGCCTCTGCGTCGGGGCACAGCGCAAACCACTCGATGAGTTGCAAGCGGGCCTTTTCGCGCCAATCTGCCTTGTCACGCAGCACCACATCCAGCAGTTGTTCGAATGCGGCTTTGAAGTCGCTCTCGAACATCTGAATGGCGGCCAACGCAAAACGCGCTTCAAAGTCTTTGGCGTTGGCTTTGATACGAGCCGCCAGCGCGGTGGGGTCGCCTGCCGGGCGGTTTTTCATCAGCTCGATGCGTTTCAAGAGCGCGCCACGGCGCTCCAGGGCACGTTCGTTCGTGGGTTCGCTGGTTGGTTCGCTCGGCATGGCCAACAGCATGTCCAGGGCTTCGTCCAGCGCCCCACGCGCGAGCACGAGTTCAACCAAGTCAAGTTGCACTTCCAGATGAGCAGGGTCGTAGGCCAATGCTTCTTGCAACAAGGCCTCGGCCTCGGGGCCGGGGGCTGTGCGGGCGGCCTCGCGCAGTTGCTCCACGGGCGATACGGCGGACTGCACGTGTTTGTCCAGGAACTCGCGCACCTTGCCTTCGGGCAAAGCGCCAGCAAACTGGTCGGCAATCTGCCCACCCTTGACGAGAAACACCTGCGGAATGCTGCGCAGTTGCAAGGCCTGCGCGAGTTGCGGGTTGTCGTCGCTGTTGAGCTTGGCCAGCACGAACGCACCGGCGTAGTCATTGGCCAGTTTTTCCAGCACCGGTGTCAAAGATTTGCAGGGGCCGCACCACGGCGCCCAGCAGTCCAGCAGCACAGGGGTGTGCATCGAGCGCTCGATCACCTCGGTTTGAAAGTTGGCGTCGGTGGCGTCGAAGATGAATTCGCTGGCAGGGGTCGTGGCGTTCATGGTGTTGGGCAAGGTGTACTGCTTGGGCGCCGCACGGGGCCGTGCGGCAAAGGCATGATTGTCGCTGGCGGCATCATCGCGGTTGCATCGCAACCGCCATCACGACCACTTTGGGAGCCTCACCATGCACCGTCGCACCGCACTCGCCTCTTTGACGCTGACCCTGTCCCTGCCGTTACTGGCCGCAGCGCAAGGCCGTTGGCCGCAAAAACCCATCCGTT
>JAYVRO010000499.1:0-11900 GCA_043776165.1 Rubrivivax sp.
ACTGGCGCACGCCGCTGCTGCAGGCCATGACCTGGCTGATCAGCGCGATCCGCGCTGCCGCCTTCGCCCCGGCGCTGCGGCAGCGCATGGGGCCCGAGCTGCTGGCAGACCGGCCTTTCGAGCAGCTCGTGCGTGCCAGCGAGGCCCTGGTCGACATGTTGGTGGCCGGGGACGCCATCGCCATGGCCCAGCACGCCACCTACCTGCGCGCCTTGCTGCAGCGCTGCCGGACGGCAGCCGCCAGCGTGTCCGAGCACCTGGAAGCGCATGGCGTCTCGGTGAACATCGTCTTCGAAGTGGACCAGCTTTTGGCGCGTTGCCAGCGCCTGGAGGCCTTGCTCGATGTGGTGCTGTCAGACCAGCCCCAGCGTGAATTGCAGGACCTGCTGGTGCGCTTGGTCGAGCTGGCCTGGCAACGCCGCAGCCTGCGGGCGCTGCTGGGGCGGCAGTATTCGTTGATGGCGCGCAAGGTGGCCGAGCGCCATGCTGAGACCGGCGAGCACTACATCACCCGCACCCGCGCCGAGTACTTCGCGATGCTGCGTGCTGCAATGGGCGGCGGCGCGGTGATCGGCGGCACCACGTTTGTCAAATTCGCGATCCTTGCGGTGGCGGCCAGCGTGGGCCTGGCGCCCTTCTGGGCCGGTGTCGGCGCAGGGCTGAACTACGCCATCAGCTTTCTCATCGTGCAGCTACTTCACTGCACGGTGGCCACCAAACAGCCGGCGATGACGGCCCCGGCCATGGCCGAAAAACTCAGCGCCCTGCAGGTGGGCGCACCAGGTGATGACCGCAATGCCACGCGCGACGCCCAAGCCATCGACGCCTTCGTTGACGAGGTGACGCATCTGGTGCGCAGCCAGATCGCCGGCATCGTCGGCAACATCGTCGCAGTGATCCCGGTGGTCTTGCTGGTGCAATGGGCCGCGTGGTGGCTGGCCGGCGCGCCATTGGTGGACGCCAGCAGCGCGCACTATGTGCTGGGTTCACTGACGATGCTGGGCCCAACCGCGTTTTTTGCCGCCTTCACTGGCGTGCTGCTGTTCGCCAGCAGCTTGGTGGCTGGCTGGGTGGAGAACTGGTTCGTCTACCACCGTCTGGGCAGCGCGTTGGCCTACCACCCTGGCATCGTGGCGCGCTTGGGCGCAGCGCGTGCGGCGCGCTGGTCGCGCTGGTGGCGGGCCAACATCTCGGGCGTCGCGGCGAATGTCTCGCTCGGCCTGCTGCTGGGCGTGGTGCCGGCACTGATGGGCTTCATTGGCGTGCCGCTGGACGTGCGCCACGTCACGCTGGGCACCGGCCAGCTGACGGCAGCCGCCAGCGCTCTGGGATGGCAGGTGCTGGGCCAGGCCGAGTTCTGGTGGTGCGTGGTCGGCCTGGTGGCCACGGCCGCGCTGAACCTGGGCGTGAGCTTCTGGCTGGCGCTGAAAGTGGCGCTGCGCTCACGCGGTATCACGCTGGCCGACCGCCAGCGTCTGTATGCGGCCGTGCGCCAGCGGCTGTGGCGATCGCCGCGCAGCTTTGTATTGCCGGAGCGTTCATGATGGCGCGGGCTCTTGCGCCATCGGCGCTGGCAGGAGGTGGCAGGGCAACCAGCGCAGGCCGACCTGGCGCCGCGGCTGGAGGCCCAGAAAGCCAGACTGCGAAACCGCAGGCTCAGTGCTTGGGCACCACGCCCGAGTCGCCCAGGCCCCGCACCACGGCCTTGACTTCCACGTTCTCGCGCTTCTTGTCCGGGCCTTCCACGACCAGCGTCAGCGCCACGGTGTCGCCGGTTTTGAGCGGCCGCTTCAAGCCCATCAACATGACGTGATAACCACCGGGCTTGAGCTCAATGACCTTGCCAGCAGGCAGTGCCAGACCGTCGCTCAGCTCGCGCATTTGCATGACGTCGCCGACCATGCGCATTTCATGTATCTCGACCATGGCGGCTGCGGGTGAGCTGACCGCCACCAGACGTCCACCCTTGACTGAGCTGATCTTGGCGAACAGGCCGGTGGCCTTTTGTTGCGCGACGACACCGCGCACCCAGGCGTCGGTGACGGTTGTTTGCGCGTGTGCAGGTCCCACTAACGTGGCCATGAGCAATGACATGCCGATGATGAGCGCGTGTTGTTTCATGCCGAGATTCTGGCGGGTACGGGCGCGGGCCGGCTGGAGGTGGTGCGAGTGGGTCAACGCGTAGAGGAGTTCGGGCACATGAGTTCAGGCGCGCGCCCCACCCTGCCGATAATGCCCCGATGGCCATCCAAACCGACGACTTCGCTGCTGACCCCAGCCCCTTGCCGCGTGTGCTCAGCGCTGCCAAAGCCTCGCCCAACGAAGAAGCGATCGAGCGCGCGCTGCGGCCCAAGGGCATGGCCGATTACGTGGGCCAGATGAAGGCACGCGAGCAGCTGGAGATCTTCATCGGCGCGGCCAAGCTGCGCGCCGAAGCGCTGGACCACGTGCTGCTCTTCGGCCCACCAGGGCTCGGTAAAACCACGCTCGCGCACATCATTGCCAACGAATTGGGTGTCAACCTGCGGCAAACCTCTGGCCCGGTGCTCGAGAAGCCCAAGGACCTCGCGGCCATCTTGACCAATCTTGAAAAAAACGATGTGC
Source organism: Rubrivivax sp. (assembly GCA_043776165.1). Lineage (GTDB taxonomy): Bacteria > Pseudomonadota > Gammaproteobacteria > Burkholderiales > Burkholderiaceae_C > Rubrivivax. The sequence continues at coordinate 2,605 of JAYVRO010000499.1, forward strand.
TCTTCATCGACGAAATTCACCGCCTGAGTCCGGTGGTGGAAGAGATCTTGTACCCCGCGCTCGAGGACTACCAGATCGACATCATGATCGGCGAAGGCCCGGCAGCACGCTCCATCAAGCTCGATCTACAACCTTTCACCTTGGTGGGTGCCACCACCCGCGCGGGCATGCTCACCAACCCGCTGCGCGACCGCTTTGGCATCGTTGCACGGCTGGAGTTTTATACGCCTGAAGAACTGGCGCGCATCGTCACCCGCTCAGCTGGTTTGTTGAACGTGCCCACCGATGCGCCCGGTGCCATGGAGATTGCACGCCGCTCGCGCGGCACACCACGCATCGCCAACCGCTTGCTGCGCCGGGTGCGCGACTACGCGCAGGTCAAAGCCCAGGGCCACATTGATACACGGGTGGCCGATTTGGCGTTGGCCATGCTCGACGTCGACCCGCTCGGCTTGGACGTGATGGACCGCAAGCTTTTGGAAGCCGTGATCCACCGCTTTGATGGCGGCCCTGTGGGCCTGGAAAACGTGGCGGCGGCGATTGGTGAAGAAGCCGGCACGATCGAAGACGTGATTGAGCCCTACCTTATTCAGCAGGGCTATATGCAGCGCACGCCGCGCGGGCGCATTGCAACGCAAGCGGCCTATAGGCATTTGGGGCTCATGCCTCCAGCGCAGAGCGCCCAACTTTTCGACACCTGATCAGCACGCATTCAAGCCCCGAGGCTCGTCCAACGTGACGGGGCGAGGCGTGGCGCGTGCGGCGCACCTCACCGCGCCCCGCGCGTGACTTCTCTCACATTTGCTGACAACACCAGGCCTACAGAGCGCGCAAACGCTGCCGAAAGCACTCAGGCACGCGGTGCGTTCAGGGGTTTGCTCTGGACGGGCCCGCTGTGCACTGTTTCCGGAGTCGGGGTGTGCTCATGTGCAAGTCCAAACAAAGCGGGTTCACGCTGGTTGAGTTGATGGTGACACTGTCCGTGGCGGCCATCTTGCTGGCCATTGCTGCACCGAGTTTTGATGAGGCCGTGGGCACCAGCCGACTGTCGAGCAACGTCAGTGAGTTGAGCAGCGCTGTGCAGTTGGCGCGCAGCGAGGCCATCCGACGCAACCGGCGCGCCACCTTGTGCCGCTCTGACGATGGCAGCACTTGTTCGGCGAGCGTCGGCGCGTGGAGTGGTTGGATCGTTTTTGTTGACGCTGACAGCTCGGGCCAGCGTGATGGCACCGAGACCGTGGTGAAGAGCGGCAGTTTTGGCCAGCCCTTGCAACTGTGGCCCAGCGCGTCGGTCACGGCTTTGAGCAATCGCATCACTTTTCGTGGCGATGGCATTGCCCGCGCCAATGACGGATTCAGTTTGCTCAACGGCACGCTGGCCATGTGTGTGCCCAGCGTGCGCCCGGCGCAAAACGTGCGCGAGTTCAACCTCGCCTTTGGCACCCGCGCCACGCTGCGCATGCGCGACGCCAGTGGTGCATGCGCAGCACCCAACGACGCCTGATGCGCAGCGCAAGCCCACATTGAGTCATGTCCACGGTCAAAGCCATGTCATCTGTTTCACTGGTCAACGGTTGGTGCCAACGCCAAACACACCTCAAGCGTGGTTCACAGGGCTCACGGGGTTCACGTCGGTCGCGCGGGGTCAGCCTGCTTGAAGTCTTGATCTCAGTGCTGGTGCTTTCACTGGGCATGCTGGGCGCAGCCGCCTTGCAGGCCAACGCATTGCGTGGCAGCCAGGGCAGTTGGGAGCGCACCCAGGTGGCCGTGCTCACGCAGTCCATTTTTGACGGCATGCGTGCCAACCTGGGCGGCTTGTCGGGTGGCGGGTATGTCACGGGTGGTTGGGTGTGCGCTGCGCCTGCCGCGGGCACGCTGGCGGCCAGCGACGTATCGCGCTGGGTCACCAACTTGCAAGCCCAGATCAACCCCAGTGCCTGCGGCCGCATCGCCTGCGCGGGCCGCACCTGCACGGTGGGCGTGCGCTGGGACGACTCACGCTTGCGCGGCGGCAACGCCGCCCAGGTGTTGGAAATGCAGGTGCAGCTGTGACGGTCGCGCTGACATCGCAACGTGGCCCGCGCTGCCCCCAACGCATCGGCATGCGCGGCCTGGGTTTGGTTGAACTGCTGGTGTCGTTGGTGCTGGGCCTGGTGGTGGTGGGCGCGGCCAGCGTGCTTTTTGTTTCGACACGGCAAAGCAGCCGCGCCACCGACAGCCTTTCACGCATGCAAGACAGCGTGCGTGGTGGTTTTGACATGCTGATGCGTGAAGTGCGCGAGGCCGGTGGCACGCCCTGTGACTCACAAGCCCGCGTGGCCAACGTCTTGACCAACGCGCAAGGCGCCACACCCACGTGGTCGTCGGCCTGGACCCAACCCGTGCAGGGTTTTGGTGGCACAGACGCTTTTGACGGCGCCACCATCGGCGCTGGCACGGGCCAGCGCGTGACAGGCACCGACGCCATCTTGGTGCGATACGCCCCCGCGCTCGGCGATCTCACGGTGAACAGCCACAACACCACCACCGCCACCTTCACACTCAACCGCGCGCAGCATGGCTTGCGCGCGGGTGACGTGGTGATGGCCTGCAACTACCGCCAGGCCGCCATCACGCAAATCGCCAGCGTGGACACCGCGCTGGGCACCTTTGTCCACGACACCACGGCTGCAGGCCCTGGCAATTGCAGCAATGGCCTGGGCATCCCGGTGCTTTGCACCAACGTGGGAACGGTCTTCGAATTTGGCGCAGGCTCGCGCTTGGGCCGCTTTACCGCGGTGGGCTGGTACATCGGCAACAACGGGCGCAGCACCGGCGGTGGCCGCTCGCTGTACCGCGTCACAAGAAGCGGCGCCGAAGAGGTGGCTGAAGGCGTGCGTGACATGCAACTCAGCTACTTGCTGACGGGTGCGGCCGCGTACGTGACTGCTGCCGGCGTGGGCGCCGCCAGCTGGAGCGATGTGCTGGCCGTGCGCCTGGATCTGAGCGTGGAGAGCGACGAGAACCGCGTTGGCACCTCGGCCTCGGCGCCGCGTTTCACGCGCAGCGTGTCAGCCACCGCCAACTTGCGCAATTTGCAACCCTGACCAAGATGCCTCAACAACTTTTGACCTTACGCGCACAACGATGCCCATCGCTGCGCACCGCGCGCGGCCACAAACAACGCGGCATCTCACTCATTGTGAGTCTGGTGTTGCTGCTTTTGGTCACCCTCATTGGCACAGCCAGCCTGCGCAGTGTGCTGATGCAAAACCGCATGAGCGCCACCAACTACGACCGCAGCCTGGCCTTTCAAGCGGCAGAGGCGGCCTTGCGTGAAGCCGAGACCCTGGCCAGTGTGGCCAGCAACGCCAACTTCCCCGTGAACGGTTGCGCCGGTGGTTACTGCGCGACACCGGCACCGGGCGATACACCACGCTGGTTGGACGACAACTTCGCCAGTTGGCGCACGGCCAGTGCCAGCGTGCCCAGCGCTGCGGCCACGCCAGAAGCGGTGATCGAAAAGATGGAAGACGGCGCGAACTGGTTTGGCTGCGAAAACGAAATTCCGCGCCAACCCAATTGCCGCACGCCGCGCTACCGAATCAGTTCACGCAGTACCTCGGCCGAGCGTGCCACCGTGATCGTGCAAAGCGATGTCGCCTCGCCATGAAGTTCAGGAGCCCCACCATGCCCGTGCGCACCACACCGTCCACATCACACCGCTTGCAGCGGCTGCGTGACGCCACGCGCTGCAGCCTCTTCTTGTGCAGCGCTGCCGCCGCCTTTTTGTGCGCCAGCGCGCAGGCCGCATTGAGCATCGGCAACAACCCGCTGTACCTGGTGACGGCCAAGTCAAACGTGTTGGTGATCATCGACAACTCCAACAGCATGGACGAAGCACCCAACGGCACGGCCGTGGGCAGCAACAACGCGGCGAGCAAATCGGAAATCGCGCGCACCGTGGTGCGCAGTCTCACTGACACCTACCAAGGTCGTATCAACATGGGCCTGATGGCCTACAAACAAAGCGCGGCCACGGCTTACCACCTGCACAACTCACCTTACGACGTGAGCTACAACCCCGCCAACTACGACCCGGCTTTTACAGGCGCGCGCTCCAGCACCACCAAGCGTTACCGATTGGCCAACCCCAGCTCGCCGGGCAACTTCATCTACTACAACGTGGCCCTGCCTTTTTATGACACGGCGAACCAGGGCAACGCGTACTGCTACTCGGCCACGGCCAGTGCAGCGAACAATTTCAACAACGGCGAGAACCCGGCGACTGGGCCTTGGGACACCTACCGCTGTTTTCAATCAAAGACCGGCACGTCGGACACCTTGCCCACCTGGGGCAACGCGGCCAGCGAATTGGCCTCGGGCTACAGCAGCCTGTGGTTTCAGGCGGGCTTTGCACCCACCGACAGCGACTTTGCCCAAGGCATTCTTGACTTTGGTCGCTACAACACGTGGCATTGGGCCGGCCAGACCTGGTTCACCAATGACGCGCCAGGCCGCGGTTACCTGCACGTGCCGTTGGGTGACCTGACCGCAGCACAAGGCACGGCCATCAAAGACAAACTCGCCTGCAACGTCCCAGGCAACCCCGCCCCTTGCACCGCCACCGGCATCAAAAACGCGGGCCTCACGCCGATTGAAGGCACCTTGTTAACGGCTCGAGATTACTACAACGGTGGCTGGAACACGGCCTCCGAGGGCTACACCGCGAGTTGTTATCCGCTGCCCAACTCCTGCGGCAAAAACTACGTGGTGCTGCTGACCGACGGTCTGCCGTCCACCAACAAAACAGGTGCGGCACTGTCCAACCCGGCCGCAGCTTTGGCCGAAGCCGCTGCCGCTGCCGCCCTGCTCAAGACCGACAAGATCGATACCTACATCATTGGTTTTGCCCTGCCCGTGGGCACCGACCCCACCACGCTCAACGCGGTGGCCGCTGCGGGTGGCACGGGCACTGCCTACAGCGCTGACAGCCAAGCCAGCCTGGACGCGGCCTTCAACGCCATCTTCAACGACATCCTCGACAAAGAGTCGTCTTTCGGCTCGGTGTCGCAAAACTCCACCGCCATCAATACCGGCAGCCGTGTGTACCAAGCGCGTTTCAAGAGCAGCGACTGGTCGGGCGAGATCGTGGCCATCCAGCCCGACAACGCGGGTGCGCTGGTGACGATCTGGAACTCCAGCGACCCGGGCCACATCACCGCACCCGCCACGCGCAAGGTCTTCACCCTGGTGCCTGGCACGGGCGGCGTAGCCTTCAAGACACTCACGGATTTATCGGCCGCTCAACAAACCTCACTGACCAGCGTGAACTGCAGCGCAACGCTCACGGGCAATGCGTGTGGCCAGGCGCGCATCGACTGGATTCGGGGTGACCAGAGCAAAGAAACCAACGCCGGGCCGTTTCGAAAGCGCACCAAGTTGCTGGGCGACTTCATCAGCTCGTCACCGTACTTCCAGCGCGAAACGGGCACGCTTTTTGTCGGCTCCAACGGCGGCATGCTGCATGCCTTCAGCGCGGCAACGGGTGACGAACTTTTTGCTTTTGTGCCCAACGATGTGGTCTCGCGCTTGTACAAGCTCACGGCACCCGCCTATAGCCACGAGTATTTTGTGGATGGCGACATCGCGGTCTCGACAACGGCCGAAACACCGGGCAAGAACATCTTGGTGGGCTCGCTGGGTCGCGGTGGCAAATCGCTCTTTGCGCTCGACGTGTCAAGCCCCAGCACCTTTGGCGCGAGCAACGTGATGTGGGAGTTCAAGCACGCCGATTTGGGTCAGGTGTTGGGCCGCCCCTTCATCGCCAAACTCAACAACGGCAAAACCGCTGTCATCGTGGGCAACGGCTACAACAGTGGCAACGAACGCGCGGTGCTGTTTGTCATCGACATCACGGACGGCTCGCTCATCGCCAAGATCGACACCCAGGCGGGCAGCGCGGCCAACACCAATGGCATGGCCACACCGCGTGCCTGGGACAGCGACGGCAACGGCACGGTGGACCTGATCTACGCGGGAGATCTACTGGGCAACCTGTGGAAGTTTGATCTCTCGTCCAGTGCTGTGGGCAGCTGGGGCGCGGCCTTCACAGCGGCCGGCCTGCCAGCGCCGCTCTTTGTGGCCAAAGACAGCATTGGCAACACCCAACCCATCACCGGCATGGTGGGCCTGGGCGTGAACCCCAAAAAGGATGATCCCAACTTTGGCAAGCGCTATGTCTTTTTCGGCACGGGCCGTTACATCACAAGTTCTGACGTTACCAACACCGCCACACAAAGCTGGTACGCGGTGATTGACGAAGGCGCGGTCATCGCCAACCGAGGGACACTCAAAACGCGCAGCATCGACACCCAGGGCACCCTCTCAGGCGGCACGGTGCGTACCTTCTCGACGGCAGTGGCTGCGGACATGGTGGGCAAAAAGGGCTGGGTGGTTGACCTCACGTCGCCCAGCAGCGGCGCGCAGGGCGAACGCATGATTGGCGAGCAAAAATTCTTCGGCACAGTGCTCATCGCGTCCAGCCTGATCCCCAGCTCTGACGTGTGCAAACCCGGTGGTGCGGGCTTCATCAACGCCATTGACCCCTTCACTGGCGCCAGCTTGAACAGCAGCTTCTTTGACGTCAACAACGATCTCGGATTCAACGGCAGCGACTTGCTCACTGGCCGCGTGGTGGGCTCGGTGAGCACTGACAACGGCCTGCCCAGCGATGGCGTGCTGGTAGGCAACCGGCTGCTCATCACCGACACAGGCGGTCAAGTCTCCAACCGCAGCATTTCGAACCCCATTCGCAGCGGGCGCATTTCTTGGCGCGAAGTGATTCGGCAATGAGTTTTGCAACGCCCACCTTTGACATGAGCCCAACGATGCAACAGCACAGCACACCAGCCTGGCAGCAGAGCGGTTTCACGCTCATCGAGCTGATGATCACCGTGGCCGTGATTGGCATCTTGGGTGCCGTGGCCTACCCGAGTTACACGGATCAGGTGACACGGACGCGCCGCGCCGCAGCCAGCGGCTGTTTGCTCGAACAAGCGCAGTTCATGGAGCGGGTCTACACCACCAACCTGCGCTACGACACCAACGACGGCGCAGCCACCGCCTTGCCCACGCTGGTCTGCGCCACCGGCATGTCCACCCACTACAGCTTTGCTTTTGCCGCCGGCCAACCGGGCCAGCGCACGTTTGTCGTCAACGCCGTGCCACAAGGCGTGCAAGCCACACGCGACACCTTGTGCGCCACCCTGTCATTCGACCAAAGCAGCACCAAGGGCAAGAGCGGCACGGGCACAGTGGCGAACTGCTGGAAGTGAGATCGGCCAGGCACCGCGACCCACGGCGGTGCGGACCTGAGTTTCCGCCGCCTTCGATCCTATTGAGCGCTGCCCAACAAATGCGCGTTGTCGTCCCAGCCCACCAACACCAAGCCCTGGGCGCTGTAGAGCACGCGGTTGATGCTGGCGTTGCCCAGTTGCCAACTGCGCGGCGCGTCCAGCGGCAGCCGCGTGGCGGCGCGGTACAGGCAATCCAACACACCGCCGTGCGACACCAAGGCGATGTGCTGGCCAGTGTGGCGCTGCGCCAGTTCCAACGCTGCCGCAACGCAACGCGCTGAAAAATCCGTGAGCGTCTCGCCCGTGCCGCCGGGTGCAAAGTGCGGGTCGCGTTGACGCCAGCGCAGTGCTGCCTGGGGTTGTTGCGTGTCGATCTCGTGAAACGTTAATCCTTCAAACGCACCAAAGCCGCGTTCACGCAAACGGGCGTCGAATTGCACCACCACCCCGTGCGGCGCGGCCAGGGTTTGCGCTGTGCAGACCGCACGCTGCAAGTCGCTGCTGTAGACAGCGGCCAGCTCGTCGTGTTGCAACGCGCGCGCCAACTGCGCGGCCTGCATGCGGCCCTGTGCATTCAAAGGCTCGTCGGTGTGGCCTTGCAAACGCATCGCCACATTCCAATCGGTCTGGCCATGGCGGATCAACAGCAGGCGGGTGGGTTCTTCGTGGGCCAGCCTCTCAGTCATCACAGGGACCATCCCACTGGCTACTGCACGCCATCACACGCCCCAAGTGATGGGCACTCGTGCGGCCAAGGCCCGCTTCATCATCTCGACCATCGGCCACAGACGCTGACGCAGGCCCACGCTGTTGCTGTCATGGCCGCCGTTGCTGTCGATCGCGCTGCTTTGCAAAGCAGCGGCGATCGTGGCCAACGCGCCAGCCAAGTCATCGGCTTCAAAGATTCCTGTGGCGGCGGGTTCGCGTCCCAGCAAGCGCAGCAACTCGTCGCCGTCCGGGCCAAGCATGATCAGCGTTGCGGCGGCTTTGGACTTGAATTTGTAAAGCATGGGCGCGATTGTCGCGGCTTTGCCGCAGGGCGCTGGGCGCTGGGCGCGCGAACGCAAACGCAAACGCAAGCGAAAAGGCAAGCGCCTCAGCCGTGCACCAATCGCACTTTGCTGCCCGGTGGCGGTGGGGAAGGTGTCGCAACCGATGTCGCCCCAGCGGTTGCGGCGAAATCGGCAGGCCCTTCGGTTCCCGGTCCGGTCAACAAACGTCTCTCGAACGTGAGGCTGTCCAGTGCTGGTGCAAAGAGAAAACCCTGAAAACTCTCGCAGCCTTCATCCAGCAAAAACTGGCGCTGGGTTTCAGTTTCAACCCCTTCAGCGATGACGCTCATGTTCAGCGCACGGGCCATTTGCAGGATCGCGCGTACGATGCCAGCGTCGCTTTCATCGGCGGGCAAACCCATCACAAAGCTGCGGTCGATTTTGAGTTTGTTGATCGGAAACCGTTTCAGATATGCCAGGCTCGAGTAACCCGTTCCAAAGTCGTCAATCGACAAACGCACACCAAGCTTGGACAGCGCTTGCAAGCGGTGCAGGGCTTCCTCGGCATCACGTACCAGGATTGACTCGGTGAGCTCGAGCTCCAGCAAGTGCGGTGGCAGACCACTGACCGCCAATACGCTGGCCACGCGTTCAACAAACTGCGCTTGCTGAAACTGCAAAGCCGACACGTTTACCGCCACTCGGACAGGCGTTCCGCGCTCGTGCCACAGCGTGGCTTGGCGCACGGCTTGCGACAACACCCAATCACCGATGGCGATGATGAAACCGGTGTCTTCCGCCACGGGAATGAACTGGCCCGGTGTGATCTCGCCCATCTCGGGGTCGCGCCACCGAATCAGCGCTTCGGCCCCCATCAGCTCACCTGTGGCCAGGCTGATTTGCGGCTGGTAGTGCAAGCGAAAACGATTGCTGACCAAAGCCTGGCGCATGGCGTGGTCAAGCATCA
>JAYVRO010000500.1:0-3435 GCA_043776165.1 Rubrivivax sp.
CCCCAGGCCGATGCCACCGCCCATGGCGTGCACCCCCGCGCGCGCGTCGAACAAGCGCAACTCGCGGTTGCCCCAGGTGCTGTTGGACAGGGTGACATCACGCACCCAGTTGAAGTGCTCACCGGCTGCGCTTTGCACCGCGTCAACCAAGGTGACATAGGGCCCAAGGCCGTCGCGCAAACCAGCCACCGCGCGCTGGTGGGCGGCGCGTAAGTCAGCGGCAAAGTTCGCATCGATCTTCAGCCGACCTTCAAGCTGGTCGGCCAGCGCGTGCAGCGTGAGCGACGCATCGGCGCTGACGAAACACGCATTTGCGTAACTTCGACCGTTGGCCGTGGCGTCCACATCAATGCGGTGCAGCGGTTGCGGCAGTTTTAACTGGTACTTCAGCGTTTCGTTGCCGCGCAGGCGGGAGCCCACCACCAGCATGGCGTCGCAGGTCTTGTAGAAGGCCTCGATGGCAGGCTGCACGTTGTAGGCACCCAGGTTCATGGGGTGGTCTTCACGCAGCACACCGCGGCCCTGAACAGAGCTGACGACGCCAAAGCCCATCTGCACTAAACGCGCCACGGCAGCCCCTGCGCCGCGTGCGCCACCGCCCAGCCAGAGCAACGGGCGCCGGGCGCTTGTCAGCGAATGGGCCAAGTGGGTAATGGCCTGTGCATCGGGCACGAGCGGCGCCACGCCCAAGGGCTCCAGGTCGTTTGGCATGTCAATGAGCATGGCCTGTATGTCGATGGGCACCTCCACGCTCACCGGGCCTGTGGGGGCGGTCATGGCGCAGCGCACGGCTTCTTTGAAGGTGGCCAGCGCGGTCTCGGCGCTGCGCACACGCCAGGCTTTTTTGGACACCGCGCGCAGCATCGTCAACTGATCTGGTGCTTCATGGATGTAGGCCATGTCGCGGTCGAGATAGGGCACTTCAATTTGCCCGGTGATGTGCAAGAGCGGCGTGCCCGCTGTCAGCGCTTCCACCAACGCCCCCGCCGCGTTGCCTGCGGCCGTGCCGGTGCTGGTGATGCAAACACCCAGGCTGGCGGTGCTGCGCGCGCAAGCATCGGCCATGCTGGTGGCGCCGGCCTCGCCCCGGGCAGAGACAAAACGGATGGCACCGCGCGTGGCAATGGCGTCCAGGATCGGCATGTTGTGGATGCTGATCACACCAAACGCTAACTTCACACCACAGCGCTCTAAAAACGCTGCGATGACATGGCCGACGGTGACTTGCATGATGTGTGTAACTTCTAGCGTTAGCGTTAGCGGTGACATCAGATGTGCCGGGCCAAACCGCCCGAGACATCGATGTGGCTGCCGGTGGTGTAAGACGAGAGCGGCGTGGCCAGGTGAAAGATGGCCTTCGCGGCTTCCTCGGGCGCACCCAAGCGGCCGAGCTGGATGCCTTTTGCTGCGGCCAGTGCCGCTGTGAATTCAGTCCATGTTTGGCTGCGGTCAACTCGCGCTTCAAAGCGGCGGCGCCATTGGCCTGATTCGACAAGGCCGAGCAAGAGGCCGTTGACCCGAATGCCCTTTGGCGCCAGCTCGGTGGCCAGGGAACGCACCAAATTCATCGCCCCTGCGCGTGCGGCTGAGGTGGCCACCATGTGCGGCTCCGGCTGCACCGCGAGCAAGGAGTTGACACAAACGATGGCGGCGGGCGCGCTCTTTTCCAGCACCGGTAAAAAGGCCCGCGTGGGGCGCAGCAACGAGAAGAACTTGAGCTGCAATTCTTCCAGCCATTCAGCGTCGGTGGTGCTGGCAAAGGTGGACACCCGGCCCTGCCCAGCGTTGTTGATGAGGGCGTTCACAAAACCAAAACGCTCGGCGGCGGCGTAGGCAAAAGCGGCCATCTGTGTTTCGTCCAGCACATCGGCTTGCACGGTCAGCAGGCGGGCTGGTTTTTGAGCATTTGGGTGATCTTTTGGTTGATCTTTTGAGTAGTCTTTTTGATGATTGGCCAGCAGCTCGTGCTGTGCGGCGCCCAGGCGGCCTTGGTCGCGCCCACACAGCGCCACTGCGGCGCCCGCGCGCAAGAAGAGTTGTGCGGTGGCCAGGCCAATGCCAGAACTGCCACCGGTGATGGCAACGCTCATGTGGCTCATGTCAAGTGTTAGCACGGTTATGCCTTCTGGTCCAGCCTTGTGCGGCGTGCTGGATTTGGTTGAGCAGCGTGGTTGAGCAGGTTGGACAGTTGTTCGGCGGCGGCGCGCACTTGCGCGGTGTACTCGGCGCGCTTGTCGGCGTTGATCTTGCTGCCGGCGATGGTCAGGCCCACCGCCGCCACCACTTGCGCGCTGTCGTCAAAAACCGGCGCGGCCACGGTGGAGATGTGCTGTTCAAAGAACCCCTCAGCCAAGACATGCCCGCGGCGCTGCGCGAGTTGTGTGAGCTTGAAGAGCGCCTCTGCGTCAGCCGGTGTGCTGGCGCTGCGCCGCTCCAGTTTGCGCTCAGGGTAGAGCTTGCGCAGTTGCGCCAGAGTTTTGTCGCTCAGCAGCACATGGCCCAGCACGGTGGCGTGCGCTGGCAGGCGTGTGCCCACTGTCACGCTGCTGGCAAAGGGCGTGCTGACCGCGGCACGATGGATGTAGACGATGTCGCGACCATCACGCACCACCAGGCTCGCCGCATTGCCCGTGGCGTCGCGCAGGCGCTCCAGGAGGGGGCGGCCCAGTTCGATCATCGACAGCGAAGCCAAGTACTCAAAGCCCAGGCGCAGCACGCTCAGGCCCAAGCGGTAAGCGCCACCATCGGCAGTGCGCTGCACAAAGCCCAAACCTTCGAGCGTGACCAACAAGCGAAATACCGTTGAACGGGGCACGTCAAGGCGGCGCGCCAGTTCAGGTGCGGCCAGCACGGGTTCGTGGCGGCTGAACTCCGCCAACAAGCGCAAGCCGCGCTCCAGGCCCGGCACGGTGTAGCGCTCGGCGCCGAGCTGCAAGGCGGCTTCAGCCATGGGTGGGCGCAGCAGGCAGCAGACACGACAGCAAGGCGGCGTTGAACTGTGCCGGGTCTTCTACGTAGCAGGCGTGCGCTACGCCGCGCAGCAAGTGAAAGGGCACGTTCAGGTCGCGGGCCACTTGTTCACAAGCGGCGGGGGGTGTGGTCTTGTCCAGGTCGCCGCAAAGCACGGCGCGCAACCCGTGGTTCAGGCCTGTGTTCTGACTGACGTTCTGGTCAGCAAGTCGCCTCAAGTGGGTTGTTAAGTCGTCATGGGCCAGCATGTGTGCAGCCTGGGCGTAACCACCGGGCGTGACCCGGGCCATGTTGTTGCGCACTTGCTCAACGACGGCGGCGCTCGCATTCGGGGCGCACAAAGCGGCGGCGCGCTGTTCGGCCATGCCCACCACGCCCAGTCGGGCTATCAGCTCAAGTCGCTCGTTCAGTTTGGCTTGCCGCGTTTCGGGTGGCGCGCTGCCGTAGCCGCGCGCCGGGCTGACC
>JAYVRO010000501.1:0-11822 GCA_043776165.1 Rubrivivax sp.
GGTTTTCACAGCTGGCATCTGGTGCCCAAGGCGGCCTTGCTCGACCCGGAACTGACTTTGGGCCTGCCTCCCCTGCTCACCGCAGCCACGGGCATGGACGCCATCGCGCACTGCATGGAAACTTTCATGGCGCCAGCCATCAACCCACCCGCCGACGGCATTGCGCTGGACGGCCTGGCGCGCGGTTGGGCCCACGTTGAGCACGCCACGCGCAACGGGTCAGATCGCAACGCGCGCTGGCAGATGATGAGCGCCAGCATGCAAGGCGCCATGGCGTTTCAAAAAGGCCTGGGCTGCGTGCATTCACTCAGTCACAGCCTGGGCGGCGTGAACCCCCGCCTGCACCATGGCACCTTGAATGCCATGTTCTTGCCTGCGGTGGTGATGTTCAATGCAGCCGCTGAGTCGATCCAGCATGACCAACGTTTGACACGACTCGCGCAGGCCATGGGCATCGGCCGCTGTGACAACCTGGGTACTGAGTTGGCCGAAGCCCTGCGGGAGATGAATGTCCGCCTGGGCCTGCCCTCGGGGTTGGCCGCCATGGGCGTGGAGCGCAGCCAGTTTGAGCGCGTGATCGACGGCGCCATGGCCGACCATTGCCACAAAACCAACCCGCGACTGGCCACGCGCGAGCACTACCGCGAGATGCTTGAGGCGTCGATGTAGGCGCTGCGGATCCAGTGCCGGGCTGCGTGCAGTTCATCGGCTACGGCTGCAATTCATCGCCTGCCCACAGCACCGTGCTGGGCAAGTCGATATGGTGTGCTACCTCAGCAACACACTGGCTGAGTCCAACAGGACAACGGAGCCAAGCACCATGCACACCTGGGACCACCGACAACCCATCTACCAACAGCTGGCCGACATGCTGGCGGCGCAGTTGATGGATGGCGAACCCATTGAAGGCACGGCCATGCCTTCTGTTCGCGCCCTGGCCGGGCGCTATGTTTTGAACCCCCTCACCGTGAACCGCGCCTTGCAAACGTTGGGTGACGAAGGTTTGCTGGAAAACCGCCGTGGCATGGGTTTGTATGTAAAAGCAGGCGCGCGAGAGCAATTGCGTCATGTCGAACGTCAACGTTTTCTGGAACACGAATGGCCGCGTTTGCGTGAACGCTTGCAGCGCTTGGGCATCGGCCCAAAACAACTCGAATGGGAGACGCAGTGATGACCGCCAACTTGGTTGAAGCAAAAAACGTCAGCGTACGCTTCGGCAGCAAACGCGCTGTGGATGATGTGAGCTTTGCCATCCCACCCGGGCGCGTTGTGGGCCTCCTGGGCCATAACGGCGCTGGCAAAACAACGCTGATGCGGGCCATGGTGGGCCTGACGGCAGTGGACGGTGATTTGCAAGTGCTGGGCCGCGCACCACGCAGTGAGCGCGTGGCCTTGCTGGCCAACGCGTGTTACATCCCCGATGTGGCCATCTTGCCGCGCTGGGCCCGCGTTGAAGAGCTCATCACCTTGATGAGCGGGCTGCACCCGCAGTTCTCTGCCGAGCGCGCCCGCCAGCTCTTGCGCCGCACCAGCGTGGGTTTGCGCGACAAGGTCAAAACATTGTCCAAAGGCATGGTGGTGCAGGCGCACTTGGCGCTCATTGCGGCCATCGACGCCAAGCTGATGATCCTGGACGAACCCACCTTGGGCCTGGACGTGTTGTCGCGCAAATCCTTCTACGAAATGCTGGTGGACGAGTGGTGCGACGGTCAGCGCAGCGTGCTCATCTCCACCCATCAAGTGGAAGAGATTGAAGCGCTCTTGTCGGATGTGCTCATGCTCAACGAAGGCCGCCTGGTGCTGAGCCTGAGCCTGGAAGACATCGACAAACGCTTTGTTGCGCTGAGCCATGACGCGACCGCAGCAGAGCGCATGAGCGCCGCACATCCCTTGTTGCGCTACCGCGTGCAAGGTGGCAGCGCAGCACTCTTCGACGGGCCACCGCCCGACGACGTGATGCAACTCGGCCAGCGCGTTCGGCCCAGTTTGGTGGACTTGTTTGTCGCGCTGACGCGGGCACCTGAAAAAAACCGTACTCAATTTGAGGAGCCCGCACGATGAAATCCTTCAATTCACCCTTCCCTGCTCTGTTGCAGCGCGAGTGGATGCAGCACCAACGCGGCTGGTTGGTCATACTGGGTTTGCCTCTGCTTCTGGGTGTGCTGGCGGCAGCTTTCGGCGACATTCAAATGGGCAGCGAAAACGGTGTCGAAAAACACCTGCCTGGCGCCTTGACCTTGACGTTGCTGACCATCGGCGCCATGTCGGCATTGACGATTGGCGTGACCTGGGTTGCCACGCTACTGATGTCGCCCGGGTTGGCCCGGCGCGACACCCAGGACCGTTCGATTGAGTTCTGGCTGTCCTTGCCCACCTCGCACGCGCAAAGCCTGAGCGCCACCTTGCTGATGCACTTGCTGGCCTTGCCATGGGCCGCCATTGGCACGGGTCTGGTGGCCGGGCTCGTGGTGTCGCCCATCATCGTGGGCAAGTTCTACGGGTTGGGTGCCTGGTTCGGCCTGCCTTGGGGTCTGGTGTTTCTGACCTGCGCGGCATTCGCGCTGCGTTTGGCGGTGGGTGTGTTGCTGGCCACGCTGTGGTTGTCGCCGCTCATCCTGGGCACGATGGCGGCGTCGGCCTGGCTCAAACGCTGGGGCGTGCCTGCCATCGTCGCTGTGGGCGTTGCCGGATCAGTGCTCGCCAAGGTCTACGGATTTACGTTGATCAACGACGCCGTGCGCTACATCATGCAAGAGGCGGGACGTGCGCTCTTTGCCACCGGTCGTGGCCAACAACCGATTTTCCACATCAACCATCCCGATGACGTGGCAGAACTGCTGCCCGAGTTGAGCGAGCTGGTGATGGGCGATTTGGGCCAAGCCATCATGTCGGCGGCAACGCCCGGTTTTGTGGCGGCAGTCGTCGTTGGCGCCGCCGCGTTTGGTGCGCTGATATTGCGCCGACAGCGCGGCGCCTGACGCGGCAAACCAGCCCAGCCAGCGGCCCAGCACGCAGCCCAGTAACTCAGCTCAAGCAATAGGCCACCACGCGATGAAACGCGTCGTGGCCCATCGCCCACAACGACGCGGCGGCCAAGAGTGCACCCGCCGCGCGTGTGGCTGCAAGCTGTAAGCCCAGCGCGTTGCCAGCGCCGGGTAACCAACGCAACAGCAGGGCCGGACCCAGGACGAGACCCAACGCGCTGGTGATTGCAAACGCCGTCATGATGGCCGCACCGTCCAGCGCGGTGTTACCCAGCGCCGCCGTCATCAAGGCGGACTGCAACAGGCCACAAGGCCACGCGACCCACAGGCTGCCGGCGAGACCTGCTTTTGCCGGCGCTTTCATTCGCTGCCAGGTGATGCTCCCGGCGCCGTGCAGACTGACGGGCTTTTGGGCCTCGCCAAAGTTCGCGCTGCGCTCGCTCGTTGGAATCGTCGCCCGCTGCGCATCGCGGCCCAACTGCTCCAGCCACAGCGGCTGGCGCCCGGTCCAGAGCAAGAACAAACCGAGCGCAAACGTGGCTGCGTGAAGCATGGCCCACAGCGGGCGCAGTGCGGGGCTCGAAGCCGATGCCGACACGATCAACTGGGTGCTGCTGGCCAATGCGGCGCCCACCACCGCGTACCCGAGGACTCGGGCAACATGAAAGCTGCTGCTCTTGACCAACCGGCCTGACCCGCGTGTCAGGGCCGCGCACGGCGCCGCACACATGACCGCGCAGTGCGGCGCGCCAGCCAAACCCAACAAACCCGCGCTCAAGACCAGGGCCCAACTCATGATGGTCAGATGACTTTCGAGAATCGTTCGCGCATGACGTCGGCCTGCAAGTGGCGGTCGAACACCATGGCCACAGCGCGCACAAAAAACCAGCCGCGCGGCGTGAGCTCGATGTGCTCGTCGTCCATCTCGATCAAGCCCGCATCGACAAGGCCGACCAAGCGCACCAGCTCCGCCTTGAAATAGGTTTTGACGACAACAAGATGCGACAACTCGATGGATTCGAAATCCACCCGGCCTTGGCACATGATGGCCATGATCACGCTGCGGCGCAACAGATCGTCACGCGTCAAAGCCAAGCCGCGCACCACGGCAAAGCGCCCGTGACTAACCGCGTCCAGGTACTCGGGCAAGGTCTTGGCGTTTTGGCTGTACGTTGCACCGACACGACCGATGGCCGACACCCCCAAGCCGATGAGGTCGGAGTCGGGCCGCGTGCTGTAACCCTGGAAGTTGCGGTGCAACCGGCCTTGCCGCTTGGCGACGGCCAGTGTGTCACCAGGCAGGGCGAAGTGATCCATCCCGATGTAGACATAACCTGCCTCAAGAAACGCCTGGATGGCCTGACCCAACATCAACAAACGTTGATCCGGTGCGGGCAGGTCTGCATCTGAAATTCGCCGCTGCGGCTTGAACCTTGCTGGCAAATGCGCATAGGCATACAGCGCAATACGGTCAGGGCGCAACTCACAAACCTTGTGCACGGTTTGCGCGAAGCTCGTTGGCGTTTGTTTGGGCAAACCGTAGATCAAGTCCAGGTTGACCGACGACATTCCCAGGGCACGCGCGGCAACGACCAGGTCACTGACGCTGGCCTCGCTTTGCACGCGGTTGACGGCCTTTTGCACGGTGGGGTCAAAGTCTTGCACACCCAAGCTCAGGCGGTTAAAGCCCAGACTCGCCAGATGAGCCAAACGCTGCACAGACGCCGTGCGCGGATCGACTTCGATGGCAAGTTCGGCGTCGTGCGTAAAGTGAAAGGTTGCCCGCAACGCCGTCATCAGCGTGCTCAGCTCTTCGTCGCTCAAAAATGTAGGGGTACCGCCACCCAGGTGCAGTTGCGCAGCTGGAACACCGTTGCCAAGGATGTCGGCGTGCAATGACAACTCAGTCAAAACAGCCTGCAAATACGGTGCCGCCCTCTCGTGATGTCGCGAGATCACCTTGTTGCAGGCGCAGTAGAAGCACAGTGATTCGCAGAATGGCAGGTGCACATACACCCACAAGGGCGTTGCGGCGCTTGGCGCAGCCCCAGTGGCGCGTTGTCTCAACACTTGGCTATAGGCTTGATCGTCAAAGGCGTCGACGAAGCGGTCTGCCGTGGGGTAGGAGGTGTAACGCGGACCGGGAACGTCCAGCGCTGTCACCAGTTCAACTGGGAATTCATGCATGGCGCTGGCGGTCTTCGCTGGTTTTGACGTTGGCTAAAGGCTGACTTTGCCAAGGCCAAAAAGTTTCAATTTGATCTAGCGCAAGTTAGGCGCAAGATGCGACCTCAACAATCCAGAACCAGCGTGATTCAGATCATGTTCGGTTGACTATCTCAAGCCACGACGGCTCCCTGCGCCCTTGGCGCCTTCTCTGAAAGCTGCCATGAGCACCGCGCTACCGATTCGCATCGAACCCTTCAAGGTGGCATGCAACAGCTGCAACTTGCGCGAACTGTGCTTGCCCGTGGGCATGTCGACGGAACAGCTCGACAAACTCGACGGCATGGTGGCCAACCGGCGAAACATCAGCCGCAGCGGCGCCTTGTTTCACGCGGGTGACGCCTTCCAAAACCTCTACGCGGTGCGAGCAGGGTTCTTCAAGACCCGCGTCGCCACCGAGGACGGTCGCGATCAAGTCACCGGTTTTCAAATGACCGGTGAACTGTTGGGCTTGGACGGCATTGGCACCGATCGCCACACCTGCGACGCGGTCGCGCTGGAAGACTCTCAGGTGTGCGTCATTCCCTTTGACGAGTTGGAAAACCTGACGCGCGAATTCAGCGATTTGCAACATCAGTTTCACAAGATCATGAGCCGCGAAATCGTGCGCGATCACGGCGTCATGCTGCTGCTAGGCAGCATGCGCGCCGAAGAACGTCTGGCAGCTTTTTTGGTTAACCTGACGCAACGCCTGCGGGCACGTGGATTCTCAAGTTCGCAATTGGTGCTGCGCATGACACGTGAAGAAATCGGCAGCTACCTGGGCTTGAAGTTGGAAACGGTCAGTCGCGCCTTTTCAAAGT
Source organism: Rubrivivax sp. (assembly GCA_043776165.1). GTDB lineage: Bacteria > Pseudomonadota > Gammaproteobacteria > Burkholderiales > Burkholderiaceae_C > Rubrivivax. The sequence continues at coordinate 6,014 of JAYVRO010000501.1, forward strand.
TCCAAGAAGACGGCTTGCTCGAGGTGCGGCAAAGGCAAATCACGGTCAAAGATCCTGAGGCCTTGCAGCGCCTCGTCAACCACCCTTCTTGCTGACGGCACTAAGGGTCCGTTCGGGGTGATCCCTCGGCTTCGCCAATTGGACAGCCAAAGCTGCCGACACCGCGTTGATGAACCAGAAAGCAAAAAAGGCCACGGTATAGATGCCTTTGCCCGACAGCGCCAGGGTCTGCCCAGCGGGCCAGTGCAGTTGCTCAGGATCAACCATCGCAAAGACCACGATCTCGGTCACGCCGGCCATCAAGAAGGCAGGCCACAACAAGGACAACAACCTGATCGCCGCAGGTGTCTGGGGGGGCATCGCAGAAGGCAATTGAGACGACCTCGACATGACTCGCTCCGCGCCTTCAGCGAACAGGTGTTGCAGTGGCCGCGTGGTTGCGCCCCTGCAAAGCAGGCGCGCGCGCGACAGTGGGCGCCGTGCGGGAGGCTTCATCGAGCACCGGGTCCGCGCCAACGAACGCAATGACCGCTGTGGCGGTGGCCGCCACCACCACCAGCAGTGGGCCGCTGATGGCAAACCAAACCATGCGCACTTGCCACCATGGCGTCGGGGTCTCGGGCTCCGGCAGCGTCTTGGGTAAATCGTTCATGGTTGACCTCACTTTTCGGGGTGATCGAGCGTTGGCAGCGGCGTCAGCGGTATCCGAGACGTCACTCAACGTGGAATAACGAAACTGGATTTCTCAACCACCCTGCTTGCGTCCTGTCTTTCGTCAGCACCGGCTTGAGTGGTTGCGGCCACACGCTGTATCTGCCAATGCATGGTGTGAATGCCCGGGCCCAAGGCCTGGGCCGTTGTGGCAGGTACCTGCACCGCCACGGTGACCCAGCGCGCTTGCGACGCCAGCAGCTCAATGTCCTTCGTCACTGACAGCTGCGCACCGGGCAGCTCGCTCACTTTCAAGCGGTAGTGCTGAACGGACTCTTGGCCATTCATGATTTGCACTCGGTAGATGTTTTCAATGTCACCCGCGCCGACCTGGCGCGCCAGCACAGCGCGGTCGCGCACGATGTCAACACGGAAGGGCTGACGCAACATCAAGCTGGCGCCAAGGCCACCCACGATGAGTAGCAGCACAGCGGTGTAGATCAACACCCTGGGCCGCGCCGCGCGCTTGAACATCTGTAGCCGTGTCCAACCTTTGGCCAGCCCGTTTTGCGTGGCGTAACGAATGAGATTAGGCGGCGAGCCCATCTTGCTCATCACCGTGTTGCAAACGTCGATGCACGCGCCACAGCCGATACATTCGTATTGCAAGCCTTCGCGTATGTCGATGCCCGTGGGGCAAACCTGAACGCACAAGGTGCAATCGACACAATCACCCTTGCCCTGGGCGCGGGCGTCGCTGTTGCGAGCACGCGCGCCACGCGGCTCACCCCGCTGGCTGTCGTAGCTGATGATGAGCGTGTCCTTGTCGAACATCGCGCTTTGAAAGCGCGCATAGGGGCACATGTACTTGCACACCTGTTCGCGCAAATAGCCCGCGTTGCCATAGGTGGCCAAGGCATAGAACAGCACCCAGAACCACTCCCAGGGCACCAGGCTCAGGCTGGCCACCTCGTGTGCCAGTTGCCGGATGGGCGTGAAGTAGCCGACAAGCGTGAAGCCAGTCCACAGGGACAAGCTCACCCAACTGATTTGCGTCAACCCCTTGCGCATCAGTTTGTCGGCATTCCAGGGGCCTTTGTCGCGCCGCATGCGGCGGCCTCGATCACCTTCGAAGCGGGTTTCGAGCCACATGAATATCTCGGTGTAAACCGTCTGTGGGCAGGCGTATCCGCACCACAGCCGCCCCGCCACTGCGGTGAACAGGAACAGACCATACGCGCAGATGACTAGCAACCCGGTCAGGTAGATGAAGTCCTGTGGATGCAGCACCATCGAGAAGATGTAAAAGCGCCGCTCGGTCAGGTCGAAGAGCACCGCTGGGCGCTGGTTCCAGCTCAGCCACGGCAAGCCGTAAAACACCACTTGCGTCACCCAGACCAAAACCCAACGCCACGCGGCAAACCAGCCCGTCACAGCACGCGGATAGATGCGTTCTTGCTTGACGTACATCGACACCACAGAGGTGGTGATGCTGGGCGGGTTGGACATGGCGGCTGGGCTTGGGCTCAACAGCGTGTCAGTTCAAGCAGCAAGGATAGGCATCCACATCGCGCCTATTTCGTGCCGCTGCCATTCGAGAGCCCCCAGACATAGGCCGCCAAGACGTGGATCTGTGCAGCGCTGAGCTTGCCTTCTTGCGCTGGCATGGTGTTGACTTTGCCCTGCGTGATGATGGACACCACTGCCGCCTCGCCCCAACCGTGCAGCCAGACGTCGTCGCTCAAATTGGGCGCGCCCAGCGCCCGGTTGCCTTGGCCCGAAGCGCCGTGGCAAGCGGCACAAACGCCGAACTTGCTCTTGCCCAATTGGGCAGCGATGTTGTTGTGTCCACCTCCCGACAGCGACAGCACGTAGTTCGCCACGTTGCGAACGTCATCAGCACTGCCCACCGCAGCAGCCATGGCCGGCATGTTGCCGACACGGCCTTTGGTGATGGTCAGCTCGATAACTTCTGGGGAGCCACCATGCAGCCAGTCGTTGTCCGTCAAGTTTGGGAAGCCCTTGCTGCCCCGCGCATCAGCACCGTGGCAGGTCGCGCAATGGTTGCCAAAGAGTCGCTCGCCGATGCCCATGGCCACGGGATCTTTGGCCAGCGCGGCCGCTGGCATCTCGGCAAAGCGTGTGTACAACGGGGCCATCTCGCGCTCGGCAGCACTTTGTTCGGCGTCCCATTGGTTGGCACTTGTCCAACCCGCCGTGCCCGGAAAGCTGCCCAACCCCGGGTAGTAGATGAGATAGCCAACGGCAAAGACCACGGTGATGATGAACAACCCGGCCCACCAACGCGGCAACGGGTTGTTGAGCTCAACCAGGTTCTCGTCCCAGAGGTGGCCCGTGGTGTTGTCACCGGCCATGACACTGCGCTTGCTGGCGACCCACAACAACCACAAGCACCACCCCAACGAGAGCACCGTGCCAATGGCGATGAAGTACGACCAGCCACTGCTGAAAAAATCGCTCATGAGTGCGCCTCTGAGCTTGTCGTGGTTTTTCCAGAGCCTGCGGTGGGACCAGCAGCGTCATCGTTACCGTCGACAAAGGGCAATTGAGCGGCGGCCTCAAAACCAGCGCGGCGGCGGCCTTGAAACGTCCAGACCATGATGCCAATGAACAGCACCAAGCTGACCAGCGTGACCAAAATGCGGAGTTGATTGATGTCCATGTCGATCTAACTTTTCACCTGATCTGTTTGTAGAAAATGCCCGACCGTCACTTGACTGCGGTCCCCAGCACCTGCAAATAGGCAATCAGCGCGTCAAGTTCAGTCTTGCCCTTGACAGCATCGTCAGCGCCCGCGATTTCAGCGTCGCTGTAAGGCACACCCAGCATGCGCATGGCGCGCAGCCGTGGCGGCATCAAACCAGCGCTGACGGGTGCGTTCTCCAGCCAAGGGTAGGCCGGCATGTTGGACTCGGGCACCAAGTCGCGCGGATTGATCAGGTGCAAGCGATGCCACTCCTCGCTGTACTTGGCGCCAACGCGGTGCAGGTCAGGCCCGGTGCGTTTGCTGCCCCACTGGAAAGGGTGGTCGTAGACAAACTCGCCAGCCATCGAATAGTGGCCATAGCGCAGTGTCTCGGCGAGCAGCGGCCGAATCATTTGCGAGTGGCAGTTGTAGCAGCCCTCGCGCACGTAAATGTCGCGCCCGGCAAGCTCCAGCGCCGTATAGGGTTTGAGTCCAGGCACGGCTTGTGTCGTCGAGCGCTGGAAGTACAAAGGAATGATCTCAACCAAGCCCCCCACAGCGATCGTCACCAAGATGAGCACGATCATCAAGAAACTGCTGGTTTCGATGCGCTCGTGGCCTCGTGCGGGCGGCTGGGCGTTGTCAGGTGTGGTCATGCTGCTGGGCTCGTTGTGGCTTGGTGACGGGCATGGGCGACGCGCGTTGGTGACATGCCGCTCAGGCGTGCGCCAAAACAGCCGGGATGACAACGGCCTGAGAACGCCCGCTGCGAACCGTCATCACCGTGTTCCAGGCCATGATCAACATGCCGCCCAGGTACAACAGCCCGCCCAGCAGGCGAACCACGTAGAACGGGAATGTGGCTTTGACACTTTCGATGAAGGTGTAGACCAAGGTGCCGTCGGGGTTGACCGCACGCCACATCAAACCCTGCATCACACCGGCAATCCACATGGCCGCGATGTAGAGCACGATGCCCACCGTGGCGACCCAAAAGTGCAACTCAATCGCCCGCAGACTGAACATCTGCGTGCGGCCATACATGCGTGGAATGAGGTAGTACATCGAGCCCATGCTGATGAGCCCGACCCAGCCCAAGGCGCCCGAGTGCACATGACCCACAGTCCAATCGGTGTAGTGGCTCAGGGCGTTGACGGTCTTGATGGACATCATCGGCCCCTCAAAAGTGCTCATGCCGTAGAACGACAGCGAGACGATGAGGAACTTCAAGATGGGGTCGTCACGCAGCTTGTGCCACGCACCCGACAGCGTCATCATGCCGTTGATCATGCCGCCCCAACTGGGCGCCAACAGCACGAGTGAAAACACCATGCCGACGCTTTGCGCCCAATCGGGCAATGCGGTGTAGTGCAAATGGTGGGGCCCGGCCCACATGTAGGTAAAGATCAGGGCCCAAAAGTGCACGATCGACAAGCGATACGAATACACAGGTCGCTCGGCCTGTTTGGGGATGTAGTAGTACATCATCCCCAGGAACCCGGCGGTGAGGAAAAAGCCCACCGCGTTATGCCCGTACCACCACTGCACCATGGCGTCCTGCACGCCGGCGTAGGCTGAATAGCTCTTCGTCAAGCTCACGGGAATGGCGGCGCTGTTGACCACATGCAGCACCGCCACCGCGATGATGAAAGCGCCAAAGAACCAATTGGCCACGTAGATGTGGCGCACCTGCCGACGCGCCAGCGTGCCGAAGAACACCACGGCGTAGCTCACCCACACCACGGTGATCAAGATGTCGATGGGCCATTCAAGTTCGGCGTATTCCTTGCCGCTCGTCATGCCCAGGGGCAAGGTGATCGCAGCCAGCACGATCACGGCTTGCCAGCCAAAAAAGACAAAGCGCGCCAAGTTGGGCGCAAAGAGCGCCGTCTGCCCTGTTCGCTGAGCGACATGCAGGCTAGACGCAAAGAGCGCACAACCGCCAAAAGCAAAGATCACTGCATTGGTGTGCAAAGGCCGCAAGCGACCGTAGCTCAGCCAAGGAATGCCGAAATTGAGCTGCGGCCAGGTCAGTTGCGCGGCAATGATCACGCCCACCAACATGCCCACGACGCCCCACAGCACAGTGGCCAAAGCGAACCAACGCACAACGTCATCCTGATAGACCGCTGGCGACCGAGTCAGGGTGGCAGCCGCAGAAACGTGGGGCCTTGGCTGCGTGGGTATTGACGCCATGTCTTGTCCTCGGCGGGTCGGGTGTTTGCAATGACGGTCATTTTTCGGCGCGAAGCGGCGGCGGACTTTGATCAATATCAAACTCCGACGAGTCGCTGCGCAAAATGCGCAATCCTTCAGCGTCGAGGTTGTCAAATTGATCGTGCTCGACGGCCCAACCGAAGATGCCGACGATGAGCAGCACCAATGCTGCGGACAGTGGAATCAGCAAGTAGAGGATGTCCATGCCTGCGGTTGCCTCATGTGAATGGTTAG
>JAYVRO010000502.1:0-3391 GCA_043776165.1 Rubrivivax sp.
GTCTTCGGCGTGGGCGTGCAGGTTGCACTCTTCCAGGCCAAAGGCGTATTGGCCCAGCACGTAGGGGTAGAGCGGGTCGGTGGCGTCCCACTCGGGCAAGGCGCGTGCGGCGCGGGCCCGCAGTTGAGGGGCGTCACCGCGGTAGAAGTCCCAGGTGTGTGCGCTGTGCAGGGCCAGGGCGTCGCGCGGGTGGCGCACCAGCAGCTCGTCCCAGGTGGCGCAGGCGGCCTGCCAGCGGCCTTCGGCCACTTGCTGCACGGCTTCGAAGTGCGCGCGCTCACGCTCGGGTGCATGGTTGGAAGCGCGGTCGATAAGGGCAGCGGCGTCACGCAAGTGGGCCTGGGCCTGGGCCAGCAAAGGTGGCTCGGTCAAGCTCAGCAAAAAACCGGCTTTCATGACATGGGGCAGGGCCCAGGCTGGGTCGGCTTGTGTGGCCGCGTCCAGGTCGGCCAGAGGGGTGTCATAAAAGGACATCAAGCGCCATGTGGCGCTTTCTACAGCATCACGTGCGGCACTCTGGGCGCTGCCGCTGGGGCATCCACGGGGGTCCACGGTTGACATGGCACGACTGTAGCGCGCAGACATGAAGCGTTAACGGCGTTGGGCCAACATGTACGCACGCCTAAGCAGGATCACGAATACCCAGGCGGCGCGTGCCGCGCTAGGCTTGCAACGTCTCTTTCCCCGCCTTCACACAACGCCCAGGCCAGCCATGGCCGAGCACCGCGCCACCATGACACGTCTTCGATTGACCTCTGCCACCGTTTTTTGCTGCACAGCTTTGTTGAGCGTGCTGGCTGCCTGCAATAAGCCGCAGCCCGAGAACAAACCTTCAGATGTCGCTGCGGCACCCGCAGCAACTGCGGCTTCAGGCGCCATGGCCCTGGCCAACAGTGGGCCTAACAACGCCAGCGGCGGTCCAAACAGCGCCAGCGGCGTGGCCTCGGGCCCCGGTGCTAGCGCGTCGGCCCCACCCGTCAGCGTGAGTCTGGTGCGGGCCCAGGTGCGCGACGTACCCGTGTCGCTGGAAGCCACGGGCACCGTCGCGCCGCAAGCCAATGTGGACGTGCGCGCCCAGGCCACCAGCGTGATTGCCCGCGTGCACATCAAAGAAGGCCAGTTTGTGCGCAAGGGCGACCTGCTGTTCACGCTTGACGCCCGTGCTGACGACGCCAACGTGGCGCGTGTGGTGGCGCAAATGGCGCGCGATGAAGCGTCGCTGGCTGACGCCAAACGGCAGCTCGCGCGCAGCAAGGACTTGCTGGCGCAGAACTTCATTTCGCAGGGTGCGCTCGATGCCAACCAAACGTCGGTCGAGGCGCTGACCGCTGCGGTGGCCGCTGATCGCGCTGCGGTTGACGCTGCGCGTGTGGCCTTGTCGTACGCCCGCGTGGCGGCGCCGGGCGCCGGGCGGGTGGGGGTGATCAACGTCTTTGCCGGCAGCTCGGTGCAAGCCAATGTCACGAGCCTGGTGACCATCACCCAGCTCGACCCCATTAACGTTTCATTCAATCTGCCGCAGCGCAATTTGGGTGACGCCTTGTCGGCTTTGAAAGACGGTGGCGGCGAAGTGCTGGCCACCTTGCCTGAGGCCGGCGCGCAGTTCAAAGGGCGTTTGCAGTTTGTTGATAACTCAGTTGACCCATCTTCCGGCACCATCAAGGTCAAGGCGCAATTTGCCAACAAGGACTTCAAGCTGTGGCCCGGCGCTTTTGCCAACGTGCGCATGACGGTGCGGGTGCTGAAAGACGCCGTGGTGGTGCCCCAAGCGGCCATCATCCAAAGCCCGCGCGGCACCATCGTCTACACCGTCAACCAAGAAGGCAAAGCCAGCCCGCGCCCTGTACAAGTGGTGGTGGCGCAAGGTGAAGACGCGGCCGTGACAGGTCTGCGTGGCGGTGAGCGGGTGGTGCTCGATGGTCGACAAAACCTGCGCCCCGGCGTGATGGTGGTGGCGCGTGAAGGCGGGCGGGGCGCCAGCGGTGCGGGCCGTGGTGGCAGCGGCGCCGGTGATGGTGCCGTGGCGGCCTCGCGCCCGGCCAGCGGCGCGCGCAAGAACAAGGATGCTCAGCCATGAACCTCAGCGAACTTTTCATCCGCCGTCCTGTGATGACGGTGTTGCTCAACGCCGCCATCGTGTTGGCTGGCGCCATCGCCTACAGCCGCATTCCCGTGGCCGCGCTGCCCAGCTACGACACGCCGACCATCAGCGTGCAGGCCAACCTGCCCGGCGCCAGCCCGGAGAGCATGGCCATCTCGGTGGCGCTGCCCCTGGAAAAGCAGTTTCAAACCATCTCCGGCCTGGCCACCATCAGCTCGGCCAGCACCTTGGGCTCAACGTCACTGACGCTCGAATTTGAAGAAGGCCGAAACATCGAATCGGCGGCGGTGGACGTGCAAGCAGCGCTGCTGCGCGCGCAGCGTTCCATGCCCGCTGACATGACCAACCCACCGTCGTATCGCAAGGTCAATCCGGCTGACGCACCGGTGCTCTTCATAGCCATGACGTCGCCGTCGTTGGCGCTGTCTGACTTGCAAGAGTTTGCCGACCACTTGATCGTGCCCACGCTGTCCACCATCGCGGGTGTGGCGCAGGTCAACGTGTTTGGCCAAAAGCGGTTTGCTGTGCGTGTGCGCGTCATGCCCGACGCCCTGGCCTCCCGTGGCATTGGTCTGGACGAGCTGAGCAGCGCACTGCGCGCGGCCAACGTCAACACCCCCGTGGGCACGCTGGACGGCAGCAAACAAATGCTCACGTTGCAAGCCAACAAGCAGCTCAAAAACGCGGCTGAATTTTCTGAGCTCATCGTCAGCAACCGCGGCGGCAACCCCGTGCGCTTGAAGGACGTGGCCAACGTCGAGGACAGCGTCGAAAATTTCAAGACCGCAGCCAACCTCAATGGTGAAAGTTCCATCACCCTGGCCGTGCTGCGCCAGCCCGGCGCCAACACGGTGCGCGTGGTGGACGCGGTGCGCGCTGCGCTGCCCGGCTTTCGCAGCCAGATGCCGCAGTCGATCAACCTCACCCCCACCAACGACCGCTCGGTGAGCGTGCGCGAGGCGCTGCACGACGTCACGCTCACCATGATGGGCACCATCGCGCTGGTGGTCTTGGTGATCTTTTTGTTCCTGCGCCGCTTTGTTGCCACAGCCATCCCGACGCTGTCCTTGCCGGTGTCTTTGGTGGGCGCCATTGCCCTGCTGTGGGGCTTGAATTACAGCCTGGACAACATCTCGCTCTTGGGCCTGACCTTGGCCGTGGGCCTGGTGGTGGACGACGCCATCGTGATGCTCGAGAACATCATGCGCCACGTCGAAAAGGGCGAGCACCCCTTCCAGGCCGCGCTGCGTGGATCGCGCGAAGTGGGCTTCACCATCATCAGCATTTCAA
>JAYVRO010000503.1:0-3382 GCA_043776165.1 Rubrivivax sp.
GCGACCATGCACGATCAGCTTGGCCACCATGGCGTCATAAAAAGGCGTGATCTCAGCGCCTTCGCTGATGCCGTGGTCAATGCGCAAGCCACTTTGCAATGTTGACGCGTTGGCCGCTGCGGGCCGCCAGTACAACACGCGCCCGGTCTGCGGTTTGAAGCCGTCGTAGGGGTCTTCAGCGTAGAGACGCACTTCAATGGCGTGGCCGGTGAACTTGATGTCAGCCTGTTGCAGGGGCAAGGGCTCGCCCGCCGCCACACGCAGTTGCCATTCCACCAAGTCAAGCCCGGTAATGCATTCCGTCACAGGGTGCTCGACTTGCAGCCGCGTGTTCATCTCCAAAAAATAATGATTGAGCTGAGCGTCAACGATGAATTCCACCGTGCCTGCACCCACATAACCCACCGCCAGCGCCGCGGCCACGGCGTCGCGGCCCAGGACTTGGCGCATGGCGGGACTCACCACGGGCGAGGGCGCCTCTTCAATGACTTTCTGGCGGCGGCGCTGCACTGTGCAGTCGCGCTCGCCCAAGTGCACAGCGTTGCCGTGGTGGTCGGCAAACACCTGCACTTCAATGTGGCGGCCACCATCGACAAGCCGCTCCAGCATCAGCGTGCCGTCGCCAAAAGCGCTCAGTGCTTCACGCCGCGCGCCGCTGATGGCATTCGGCAGTTCATGCAAGTGGCGCACCAGCCGCATACCACGCCCGCCACCCCCGGCCACGGCCTTCACCAGCAAAGGCGAACCCAGCAGACTGGCCTCATGGGTCAGGGTTGCATCGTCTTGCGCGGCGCCCAGGTAACCCGGCGCGCAGGGCACACCCGCGGCCAACATGCGTTGTTTGGCCAGGGCCTTGTTGCCCATGGCCAAGATGGCGGCAGGCGGCGGGCCAACGAAGACCAGCCCTGCGTCCAGACAAGCTTGTGCAAAGTCGCTGCGCTCCGACAAAAAACCGTAGCCCGGATGCACCGCGTCGGCACCGGTTTTTTTGGCTGCGTCGATCAGCGCACTGATGTTCAGGTAAGAAGCCGACGCTGGCGCGGCACCGATGTGCACGGCCTCATCGGCCATCTGCACGTGCAAAGCCTTCGCGTCAGCGTCGCTGAAGACCGCGACCGTGCGGTAGCCCAACGAGCGCGCCGTGCGCATCACCCGACAAGCAATCTCACCCCGGTTGGCGACAAGGATTTTGTGGGAGGATTTATCCCCTCCCCCTGCCAGGGGGAGGGTCAGGGAGGGGGTCAATGCCAGCCCGCTCACACCGCCCACCTGGGTTTGCGCTTCTCCAAAAACGCCCTCGTCCCCTCACCCCCTTCAACCCCCAGCGCCGCATCCGAAAACACCTGCGCCGCTTCCAAAACCAAGCTTTCAGGTGACCTGAACCGCGCCTTGGCCAACAAGGTTTTGGTGGCTGCCAGCGCTTGCGGCGCACAAGTCAAGATGTTTCCCAGCACGCGGGCCAAGGCCTCGTCCAGCGCATCAGCGGCAAGCGCTTCATGGACCAGGCCGATGGCCAGGGCCTGCGCCGCATCGAGTTTTTCCCCAGTGACCGCCAAACGTTTGGCCTGCGAATAACCCACCCGCTCCACCAGGTACGGCCCCACCTGCGCGGGCACCAAGCCCAGCGCCGTTTCTGGCAGGCGGAACACCACCGTCGGCCCCGCCAGGGCCACATCGGCCACGCAGGCCAAGCCAAAACCACCGCCCATGACGGTGCCCTCCAACACGGCCACCACAGCCAACGGCGTGGCCGCAAAAGCCACGCACAGTTCACCAAACCCCGCGTTGCTGCGCACCAGGGCCTGGGGGTCTGTGGCCAATTTGGCATGCGCGTCAGCCATGCCTCGCACATCGCCCCCCGCACAAAAGTGGCCGCCCGCCCCGCGCAGCACAACGACCCGAGTGGTCTCGTCTTGTTCGGCATCGGCCAAGGCCGCGCGCAGTTCTTGCACCATGGGCCCAGACATGGCGTTGCGCACTTCAGGCCGGTTCAAGGTGAGGTGCAGCACCGGGCCGTCAGCGCGGGCAATGATGTGAACGTAAGGCTGTGTCATGTCAAGCGTTAGCCGTTTTTACCGGGCAGCGTGCCCTCAAGCTTGCAGATGATGCCCAGCATGACTTCATCGGCACCGCCGCCGATGGAAGTGAGCCGCCCGTCGCGGAAGGACTGCGACACGGGGTTGTCAGCGGTAAAGCCCATGCCGCCCCAGTACTGCAAGCAAGAGTCGGACACTTCGCGGCCCAGTCGGCCGCATTTGAGTTTGGCCATGGACGCCAGGCGTGTCACGTCGTTGCCCGCAACGTACTGTTCCACGGCACTCCAGGTCAATGCACGCAGCGCCTCTACTTCAGTGCGCAACTCGGCCAAGCGAAAGTGCACCACCTGGTTGTCGAGAATGCTCTTGCCGAAGGCTTTGCGCTGGCGCGTGTACGCGATGGTCTCGTTGATCAACCGGTCTAACTTTCGAAGTGAGCCGGCTGCGGCGTACAGGCGCTCTTCCTGGAACTGCAGCATCTGCATGGTGAAGCCCGCGCCCTCGTCACCAATGCGGTAGCGCTGTGGCACGCGCACGTTGTCAAAAAAGAGTTGCGCCGTGTCCGAGCAGTGCATGCCGATTTTGTGAATTTTTTGCTTGGTGATGCCAGGCGCGTTCATGGGCAGCACGATGAGGCTCTTGTTCCGGTGTGGCGCGCCGTCACTGGTGTTGGCCAGCAAGCAGCACCAGTCCGCTTTCAGCCCGTTCGTGATCCACATCTTGCCGCCATTGATGATGTAGTCAGCGCCGTCTTTGCGCGCGGTGGTTTTGGCTGCGGCCACGTCAGAGCCGCCGCCCACTTCACTCACGCCCAGACAGGCGACAAAGTCGCCTGCGATGGTGGGCGCCAAAAAGTCGCGGCGCAATTCGTCGCTGCCAAAGCGTGCCAGCGCAGGGGTAGCCATGTCGGTTTGCACACCGATGGCCATGGGCACACCGCCCACGTGGCAAGCGCCCATGGCTTCGGCCATCACGGCAGAGTACGAAAAGTCCAGGCCTGAGCCTCCGAACTCCTCAGGGTACTTGAGGCCTAACAAACCCAGGTTGCCGAGCTTCTTGAAGAGTTCATGCGAGGGGAACTCTTCGGCCTTCTCCCATTCGGCAACAAAGGGGTTCACTTCGCGCTCCATGAAGCGTGTCATGGTGTCGTCGATCTGGCGGTGTTCTTGGGTAAATTGCATGATGGAAGTTCAGCTAATTTGATAAGTTAATTTTGCGAAATCAAAAACGTGCAACGCCAAAAGTATTGGGCCGCAATTGGCGTTGCTCGGCTTCTAAGGCGATGCGCAGGCACAGGCCTAACAATCGACGTGTGTCGCGTGGGTCAATGATGCCGTCGTCCCACA
>JAYVRO010000504.1:0-11658 GCA_043776165.1 Rubrivivax sp.
CGAGACCGCGCCCCCGATCAGCAGTGGTGACCAAGCTTTGGCCGACAACGCGGCCTATTCGTCAGCGCGCAACGGCTCACTGTCGGGCGCCACCGAGGCCGCTGCCGTCACCCACCACAGCATCACGCTGGGTGGCCAAACCCTGGCCTACACCGCGAGAGCCGGGCACCTGATTGCGCGCGAGCCCGTCACGGCACAGGCCCAAGCCGCCTTCTTCTACGTGGCCTACACAGCCGATAGCGCAGCCCCAGCGAACCGCCCCGTGACCTTCTTCTACAACGGCGGGCCTGGCTCCTCGACCGTGTGGCTGCACCTGGGCTCGTACGGCCCGCGCCGCCTGGCCACGGGTGTGCCCAGCACCACTGCGAGCCGCCCGTTCCCGATGGTGGCCAACGCCGAGAGCTTGCTCGACGTGAGCGACCTCGTCTTCGTCAACGCCGTGGGCACGGGGCTGTCCACGGCCATCGCGCCCTTCACCAATGGCAGTTTCTACAGCGTGGATGCCGACGCGGCCGTGATGCGTGACTTCGTCCTGCGCTGGCTGGTCACCAACGACCGTCTGGCCTCGCCCAAGTTCTTGTTCGGCGAGTCTTACGGTGGGCCTCGCACGGCGGTATTGGCCCCGTTGTTGCATGCGGCTGGGGTGCGGCTGGACGGTCTGATATTGCAGTCTCCGGCCATGAATTACGCCAGCAACTGCGACGTGAACGACACGCCCAACATCTCTTGTGCTGGCTACATCCCAAGTTATGGCGCTGTCGGCGTGCACTTTGCCTTGACCACGCCCCTGCCCACCAGCTTGGCCGGGTTCATTGACGAGTTGCGCGGTTTTACAGATTCAAGTTACGCACCCGCGGTGAGCGTCGTTTTTAGCGGCGGCGGCGCACCCAGCAGCTTGCTGCCGAGACTTGTCGCCTACACGGGCCTGCCGACCAGTGCATGGCAATCGTCATTCAACCTGGGCCCCGGCAATTTCAGGAATCGTCTGCTGCCAGGCAGCTTGCTGGGCCGATATGACGCCCGCATCAGCGCTGCCACGGGTAGCGCATTGGCGTCCGAGGGCGACCCCTCCAGCACGCTCATCACGACATCGTTCGTCAGTGCCATCGACACCGAACTGCGCAACACCTTGCGCTACACCGCAGCAGCCACCTACGTGGTGGTGTCTGATGCCATCAACACCTGGAATTTCAGCCATGCGGGCCGCTCTGTGCCCGACACCATTCCCGACTTGGCCACCGCCTTGCAACAGAACCCGCAACTGCGTGTGCTGGCCATCAGCGGCCTGCACGACCTGGCCACGCCTTTCCATCAAACCGAGCTGGACTTGGCGCGCTTGAACGCCCCGACCAGAGTGACCGTTCGAAATTACACGGGCGGCCATCTGAGCTACCTGGACGACAGCACACGGGCGCAGCAAAAGGCGGACTTGGCCGCTTTCTACCGCGCCACACCGCCGCAGCGCAGTGCGACAGCGTTGGCCTTCAAGCCGCATGCCAAGGCGCTGGCGGACAGCGCAGGTGTGCCCAGTGCGACGGCACCCATCCCACAGGCGGCCATACAAGCGCCATTGCGCGACCCTTGGGTGCCGCGCGCGGGCACTGCTGTCGCCCCGCGTTCGCCTTGAGTTTGTGGTGTCAGCGGCACAACCTGTGGTCTGGTCGTGCGGTGCGCGCCGGGGACCGCGTGGCGAGTCACCTCAAGGCGTTAACAAGTCGAGGTAAATGGCCTGCGTGCCATCGTCATGCTGTTGCACTTGCGGCGTAAAGCCCAGGTGCCTGGCGAGTTGCAGCATGCCGGTGTTTTCATGCAGCACAGTGGCCACCATGCGCTGGGTGCGGCGGCCTCGTTGGTAGTCAATCAGCGCGCGCATCAAGCGCGTGCCCAGGCCACTGCCTTTGAGGTCTGAACGCACGACGATGCCGAATTCGGCGTCGATGTTGTCGGGGTCGGCGATGGCTCGCGCAACGGCCAAGGTCTCTTCACCACCTGCGGGATCGCTGTCTGGCAATGGCGCCACCACGATGAAGGCCATCTCGCGGTCGTAGTCGATCTGCGTGAGCCGCGCAAGTTCGGTGCGCGCAATGCTGCGCCGGCTGTAAAAAATGCGCATGCGAATGTCCGCCGGGTCCAGCGCTGCCAAAAAGACGCGGTGCTGGGCTTCGTCTTCTGGGCGGATGGGCCGCAGCGTCACGGTACGGCCCTGCCATTGCCAGCTTTGCACCAGCTCCTTGGGGTAGGGGCGGATGGCGAAATTGGCCGCCCCTGCAGAAATTTTCCCCTTCGCGGGTGCACGCACACGAACACGCGCGTCCAGTGCCATCACGCCTGTGGCATCGGCCAACAAGGGGTTGATGTCCAACTCACAAAGCTGTGGCACATCGGCGAGCAATTGCGACAGTTTGATGAGGGTGTCCACCACCGCCGTCATGTCGGCGGCGGGCACGTCGCGCCAGCCCGCGAGCAGCTTGGCCACGCGGGTGCGTTGCACCAGGGCGCGGGCCAGAGGTTCGTTGAGGGGCGGCAGGGCAACCGCGCGGTCGGCCACGACTTCCACCTGTGTGCCACCTTGGCCGAACAAGATCACGGGGCCGAAGGTGGGGTCGATGCTGGCGCCGACGATCAGCTCTGTGGCGTGAGCGCGCTGCACCATGGCTTGCACGGTGAAGCCTTGCAACGGCGCATCGGGCCGCGCGGTGCGGATCCGTTTCAACATGGCGCGCGCTGCGCTGGCCACAGCCGACTCGTCCATCAAGGCCAGCGCCACGCCGCCTACGTCGCTCTTGTGGTTGATGTCGTGTGACAGGATTTTGAGCACCACCGGAAAGCCCACCGCGCTGGCGGCTGCTGCGGCCGCATGCGGTGACAACTTGACCACGCGCGTGGCCACCACCGGGATGCCGCAGGCCTGCAGCAGGGCCTTGGCTTCGGGCTCTGTCAACATCTCACGCCCACTGGCCAACACCTTGTTCACCAGTGAAAGCACCAGCGGCAAGTCGGGCAAAGGCGCGGCCGCAAGGGCAGGCGCTTCCATCAACTGCTCCTGGTTGGAGCGGTAGGTGGTCAGCATGGAAAAGGCGCGCACAGCGTGCTCGGGCGTGTCGAAACAAGCGACGTTCGCGGCACGAAAAATCTCACGAGCAGGTTGCACCGTGGGGCCACCGAGCCAGGCGCTCATCAAGCGCGCTGGCTGGCCTTGCAGCAAAGGCACCAAGGCCGCCGCGATGTCACCACTGGGCACGATGGCGGTGGGGGCATGCATCAGCAAGATCGTGCCGCTGTGCTCGTTGGCTTGCAGCACACGCAAGGCGTCTACATAGCGCTGCACTGGCGCGTCGCCGATGATGTCGATGGGGTTGGCGTGAGACCAGTTCGCGGGCAACACGGCGTTCAAGGCTTGCAATGTGGCGGGCGACATCGGGGCCAGCTCAACCCCTGCGATGGCTGCGGCGTCAGCGGCCATCACACCGGCGCCACCGCCGTTGGTGAGGATCGTCAGGCGCTGCAAAGCCTGCACGTCTGCCGCCTTGAAGGCGTTGGCCAAACCCGACGAGTGGGCCAAGGTTTCTGCGGCCACGAAGAGGTCTTGCAAGGTGTCCACACGCAGCATGCCTGCGCGGCGAATGGCAGCGTCGATAACGATGTCTGCACCTGCCAGTGCACCGGTGTGCGAGGCAGCCGCCAACTGCCCCGCTGTCGAGCGCCCGGCTTTGACCACCAGCACAGGTTTGTTGCGTGCCGCCGCACGCGCTGCCGACATGAATTTGCGTGCTGCGCTGATGGACTCGACATACAGCAGCACGGCGCGCGTTTGCACGTCGCTGGCCAAAAAGTCGAGCATGTCGCCAAAGTCAACGTCGGCGTGTTCACCCAAGGAAACAAAGTGCGAAAAGCCAATGTGGCGTTCACTCGCCCAGTCCAACATGGCCGTGACGAGCGCACCCGATTGCGACACAAAAGCCAGCGCACCCGGCTGCGCGGCGGTGGGCGCGAAGCTGGCGTTCAAGCCAATGTGCGGCACCAGCAGGCCCAATCCGTTGGGGCCCAAGACGCGCAAGGTGTGGCGCTTGGCGGCGTCCAACATGGCTTGGCGCTGCTTTGCATCAAACCCCGCAGTGAGCACCACGGCAGCCCTGGTGCCGCGTGCGCCCAATGCGTCGATCAAGCCCGGTACCGTGGCCGACGGGGTACAGATGATGGCCAGCTCCGGCGTGATGGGCAGTGCCGCCACGCTGGCAAAAACCGGGTCACCGCCGAGCAACTTGTGCTTGGGGTTGACGGCGTAGATCGCACCCTTGAAGCCGCCTGCCAGCACGTTGCGCCACACCGTGGCGCCCACGCTGGCCGGGCGATTGGACGCGCCGACAACGGCCAGCGAGGCCGGGTTGAACATTGAATCGAGGTGGCGGATGCTCATCCGCGCATCATGCCCGCATCAAACCCCCACAAGGCTTACGAACGGCCGTGAGCCGTCCGCAACCATCGGGCTGAAGCCTTCAAACGGCGCGTTTGCGGCGCAGCGCTGCCATGCCTGCCAAGCCGAGCCCGAACAGCGCGAGTGGCGCGGGTTCTGGCACCTCAACATCTGACTGCGCTTGCATGGTCAGGTTGAGTGGCAGATTCAACAGATGTGTAATGTCCTGGACGGTCCCGTCTTCCGTGATGCACAGACCATCCCCGCCAGCGGCAGCGCCACCGCAGATGAAGTTGCCCAGTGATCCGGGATCAGAGCCGAACTCGGCAATGATGTCGATCACGCTGAACTGCGAACCCGCCAAAACGCGCGACGTCCAACGGACATGGATGAAGTCGCTGGCACATACATTGCCGACACATCCCGGTTCAAGCATGGCGGCATAGCTGTCGCCCGACAACCCAGCTGCCGTGTTGCTCAAAAACGAGCCCGTGACGCGGATGTCATCTTCGCCGCCAAAGATGTTCAGATGCGTGATGGTGGCAGCGGTCACGTCAAAGTCGGCAATGCGGGCAAACGTGGTGTCGCCGTCTTCGCCGAAAAAGATGTTGGCACTGATGGCGGCGCTCGATGTGAACATCCCAATAGCGGCAATGACCGCAGGAAGAATCACTCGTCTTAAGCTTGATGTCATGGTTGATCTCCGAGTTTGTTGTCGTCGACGCGCCGTGCAAATTGACACGGAAGCAAGCGGCAAGCCAAGCGAAGCAAGAACGCGGCTAGGGGCAGGAAGAGAAGGTTTATCAAGTGGTTACAACCAGTCAGCACTTTTGCCTAAGGTGACGGTGTAAAGAAGCCCGACGCAACAAAGCAGCCGATCGGAAAAACGGCTCGCTGTGTGGGCGAACCGAATGGTGAAGAGGCCGTCAGGCAAACCGACTCAGCCTAGGAGCCTGTCGGACTTGAGGAACGTCTGCTGCAATTTGGCCGCAGCGGTCCATTTTTCACCGGTCTTTTGTCCCATAGCTACGGCTATGGGCCTGCAAGCCCGGCAAAAACTGTCCTCGCTGGGGCCAAATTTCGCTTCGACGCCCCAAGTCCGACAGGCTCCTAGAGACCGCAGTTGGACGAGCCCGAGCGTGGTGCCATGCGCCGGGGAAGCAAGGCGCGAACCACGGCGACGCCGGGGGGCATCGCCCGTCGGCCATCGTTCAGGCGACGGCCCGTGCCAACTCAGGCCGGCGCCACATCGGCATAGCCTTCAATCTTGTCGAAATTCATGTAACGGTAAATCTTCGCCCCGTCAGCATTGATGACCCCCATGTCGACTTGATATTCCGCCACTGTGGGCAAGCGACCCAGCTTGCTGGCGATGGCGGCCAGTTCTGCGGATGCAAGGTACACGTTAGTGTTTTTGCCCAGGCGGTTGGGGAAGTTGCGCGTGCTGGTGCTGACCACCGTGGCGCCTTCCTTCACCTGCGCCTGGTTGCCCATGCACAAGCTGCAACCCGGCATTTCGGTGCGTGCACCGGCCGCGCCAAACACGCCGTAATGACCTTCTTTGGTCAACTCGGCCGCGTCCATCTTGGTCGGTGGGGCGATCCACAGCTTGACGGGGATTTCGCCGCGTCCTTCCAGCAACTTGCTGGCAGCGCGGAAGTGACCGATGTTGGTCATGCAACTGCCAATGAACACTTCGTCGATTTTTTGCCCCGCTACTTCTGACAACAAACGTGCGTCATCTGGATCGTTAGGGCAGCACAGCACTGGCTCTTTGAGGTTGTCCAGATCGATCTCCAGCACCTCAGCGTACTCGGCGTTGGCGTCAGCGCGCAGCAGCTCGGGCTTGGCCAGCCAGGCTTGCATGCTGGTGATGCGCCGCTCAATGGTGCGCTTGTCAGCGTAGCCCTGGGCGATCATGTTTTTCAGCAGGGCAATGTTCGAGGTGATGTACTCGATCACAGGCTCTTTGTTCAGCAGCACCGTGCAGCCCGAGGCGCTGCGCTCAGCGCTGGCATCGCTCAGCTCAAACGCTTGTTCGACCTTCAAATCGGGCAAGCCTTCAATTTCCAGAATGCGGCCCGAGAAGGCGTTGACCTTGCCTTGCTTGGCAACAGTCAGGAGACCGGCTTTGATGGCGTAGTGGGGGATGGCATGCACCAGGTCGCGCAGCGTCACCCCCGGTTGCATCGTGCCCTTGAAGCGCACCAGAACGCTCTCGGGCATGTCGAGTGGCATCACGCCTGTGGCCGCGCCGAAGGCCACCAAACCAGAGCCCGCAGGGAAGCTGATGCCGATGGGAAAGCGCGTATGGCTGTCGCCGCCCGTGCCCACCGTGTCGGGCAACAACATGCGATTCAACCAACTGTGGATGATGCCGTCGCCAGGGCGCAGACTGATGCCGCCGCGGTTGGCCATGAAGGCGGGTAGCTCGCGGTGCGTCACCACGTCCACCTTCTTGGGGTAGGCAGCGGTGTGGCAAAAGCTTTGCATCACCAAGTCGGCGCTGAAGCCCAGACAGGCCAGGTCTTTGAGCTCATCACGCGTCATCGGGCCCGTGGTGTCTTGGCTGCCAATGCTGGTCATGTGCGGCTCGCAATACGTGCCCGGGCGCACGCCCTGGCCTTCGGGCAAACCTACCGCGCGGCCCACCATCTTTTGCGCCAGCGTAAAGCCCGCTTTGGTGCTGACGGGTGACGTGGGCAAGCGGAAGGTGGCGGCCGTTGGCAGGCCCAAAAAGGCGCGCGCTTTGGCCGTCAGGCTGCGACCAATGATGAGGTTGATGCGGCCGCCGGCACGCACTTCGTCAAACAGCACGTCGCTGCGGATCTGGAAGGTCTCGACCGTCGCGCCGTTGCGGTTGATCTTGCCTTCATAGGGCAGGATGTCGAGCACGTCGCCCATCTCGAACTGGCTCACGTTCACCTCGATGGGCAACGAGCCCGAGTCTTCTTGTGTGTTGAAGAAGATGGGCGCGATCTTGCCTCCCAGGGTGACGCCGCCAAAACGCTTGTTGGGCACAAAAGGGATGTCTTGGCCGGTGGCCCACACCACGCTGTTGGTGGCGCTCTTGCGGCTGCTGCCCGTTCCCACCACGTCGCCAACGTAGGCCACGATGTGGCCCTTGGCCTTCAAGTCGTCAATGAACTTCATGGGCCCGCGCTTGCCGTCTTCCTCGGGCTTGTAAGCCGTGCCGGGGCGCGTGTTTTTGAGCATCGCCAAGTAGTGCAAGGGGATGTCAGGGCGGCTCCAGGCGTCGGGTGCGGGGCTCAGGTCGTCGGTGTTGGTTTCGCCGGGCACCTTGAAAACGGTGACGGTGATTTTTTTGGCCACTTCAGGGCGGGAAGTGAACCATTCAGCGTCGGCCCAGCTTTGCATCACCTCTTTGGCCTTGGCGTTGCCGACCTTGGCTTTTTCGGCCACGTCGTGGAAGAAGTCAAACATCAAGAGCGTCTTCTTCAGGCCGGCGGCGGCCACATCAGCCACGCTGGCATCGTCGAGCAAATCGATCAGCGGTTTGACGTTGTAGCCGCCCACCATGGTGCCCAGCAGCTCAGTGGCTTTGGCCTTGCTGACCAAGCCCACAGCGATGTCGCCATGCGCCACGGCCGCCAGGAAGCTGGCCTTGACCTTGGCCGCGTCATCCACGCCCGGCGGCACGCGGTGGGTGAGCAAGTCCATCAAGAAGGCAGTGTCTTCGCTGCCGGGGTTCTTGATGACTTCGATCAGGGCGGCAACTTGTTGCGCGTCCAACGGCAGGGGCGGGATGCCAAGGGCAGCGCGTTCGGCGGCGTGTTGGCGATAGGCTTGCAGCATGGTGGGCTCCGGGTGAGTCAGGTGAAAGGTTGGGGAATCTGGCGCTTTGAATGTGTGCACTTCGAGTTAAAGCGTTTGACCAGGCGATTCACGCTGGGGGCGTGATGACCTTCAAGCCCTTGAAATAGTCTCGAAAAAAACCGGCGTCGCGGGTGATCAGGCCTTTGCATTGCAGCAAGGCGTGCGCGCCAATCAAAAAGTCGGGCACGGTGCGCGGGCCGATGCCGCTCTTGCCTTCGGCAACGCGACGTTGTTTGTAGCGCCTCTGCATTTCACCGGCCCGCACGGCGGCGCGGGGTTCGGTGGCAGAAAAAACAATGCCGGCTTCTTCGAGTGTGTCGAGCAATTCGGCGCCGTAGCCCAAGCCCGACACCACTTCGCTGACCACCACGTCACAAACCACCACGGGGCCCTGTGTTAACGCTTGGCGTAAGCAGGCCTCGGCAGCCGTGGCGCGCAGGTCGCCGCCGATCAGGTCGATGAGCACGGAAGAGTCGATGGCGATCATGAATGACCACGCAGGTACCACGAGCCGGTCAGCAAGTTCAAGGCTCGACCGGGTCGCCCGGCGCACGCCCGCGCAGTTCACGCATGACGTCGTCAGTGGTCACGCCTGGAGGCAATTTGAAGCGGCCGCGCAAACGCGAGAGCGCGTCGTCCACGTTTTTTCGCAGCACGATGCGACTGCCTTCCAGCTCCACCCGCAATTGCGTTCCTTTGGTCAGGCCCAGCGCGTCGCGCACGGCCTTGGGCAAGGTAATCTGCCCACGTTCGGCAACAGTGGCTTCCATCAGCGGCTCCTGGAGAATGACAGGTAGAAGGCGGGCAATCTGCCTCAAAAAATATGTGCGGATGATACATACTTGAATCCCTTCAATGCAACAAGGGCAACCGCCATGGCCTTGGATCTGTCGCCACAACCCCATTATTTCGGCCCCGAACACGACAGCTTGAGGGCCACGGTACGGGCCTTTGTGGCGCGTGAGATCACGCCCTATGTGACGGCTTGGGACGAGGCCGGCAGCTTCCCACGCGAGCTGTATGCCAAGGCCGCCGCCATTGGCATGCTGGGCATGGGCTACCCCGAAGAGCTGGGCGGCACGCCGGCCGACATCTTCTTCAGCATCGCGAGCGCCGAAGAAGTGGCGCGCGCAGGCTGCGGCGGTTTGCAAGCATCTTTGGGCTCGCACGGCATTGCCCTGCCGCCGCTGGTGGCGCATGGCAGTGATGAGCTCAAGCGCCGCGTTGTGCCTGCGGTGTTGGCGGGGCGCGACATTGCCGCGCTGGCGATCACCGAACCCGGTGGTGGCTCGGACGTCGCGGCGCTCACAACCACCGCGATTCGGGACGGCGACCATTACGTGGTGAACGGCGAAAAAACCTTCATCACCAGTGGCATGCGCGCCGACTGGATCACCACCGCCGTGCGCACCGATCCCACCAACAAGGGCCCCCGCGGCGTGTCGCTGTTGCTCATCCCTGGCAAGTCACCGGGCCTGCAACGCAGCTTGCTGGAAAAGACAGGCTGGTGGGCCAGCGACACAGCGCACTTGCGTTTTGACAACTGCCGCGTTCCAGCAACCAACCTCATAGGTGCAGAAGGCGCGGGTTTCAAAGCCATCATGCACAACTTCAACAGTGAGCGTTTGATGATGGCCGCCATGGCCTGCGCCTATGCCCAGGTGTGTTTTGACGAAGCCCTTGATTGGGCCCGCCAGCGCAAGACCTTCGGCGCCGCGCTGGTTGAGCGCCAGGTCATTCGCCACAAATTGGTGGACATGTTGACCAAGATCGAGGCCGCGCGTTCGTTGGTGTACGAGCTGGCCTGGCGTGTAAAAAACGACACCGGCAACAGCGTCGCATCAGGCCCGGCCTTGGTTGCGCGCACCTGCATGGCCAAGGTGGTGGCCACCCAGGCCATGCAGTTCTGCGCTGACCAGGCCGTGCAGATCCTGGGCGGCATGGGCTTCATGCGTGGCACCAAGAGCGAGCGGATTTACCGCGAGGTGAAGGTCATGATGATTGGCGGTGGCTCCGAAGAGATCATGAAAGATCTGGCCGCACGCCAACTCGGTTTTTAGTTCGAGCCGATCGTTCAGAACTTGTACTGCACACCCAGCGACAACATGTTCACGTGGGTCTTGGTGCCGCTGTTCAAGCGCGTGGGCAAGTTGTCCCAGTCCGCATTGAGGGCCCATTTCTTGTCGATGGCGTAACTCACGCTGGCACCGACGGTAGGCAGCACAAGACTGCTCTTGCTGGCACTGCCGCCGACCACGAAGTCGGTGCTGCCATGGACGTAGGCCACGCCGAGCTTGCCTTTCAAGGTCACGGCGCCCAACTCGGTGCTGGCCACGGCTGCCACACCCAGGCCAGTGGCTTTGGCCGTGCCAACAACCGTGGTGCTGCCATTTTTCACACTGCCTTTGGCTTCGCCCAAGCGAAACGCCATGGCTTCCACGCCAAAGTGCGGGTCAAACTGCTTGCCAAAGGTGATCTTGCCGCTGCTGCCAGCGTTGCGCTCGCAAGCGCTGCCACTGGCGCAGTCCAGGCCGTAGTGGGTGCGTGCGCCGATGCTCACGCCGATGGTGGTGTCTTCTGCGGCCAGCACGTCGGCGCTGGCAGCAGCCAGGGCCGTGATGGCGATGGACAGGGCCAACATCGTGGCGGTGTGTTTCTTCATGGTTCTTTACTCCTGTTGCAGTGCTGCGAGCAGCCAAGGTGGCGGTCGGTCAGCGGATCGCAGTGTTGCGGGACCCACGGTGAAGTGCCAGCTGTTTGTACGATGAGCCTTTATGCAGACTATTAAGTATCAAAATACGCTACCTTTTCTGCATCAGGAAACTTCATGAGCACACCCGAACTGGTCTTGCAAGCCTTGCGAAGCGAGTTGCGGCAAGCCGGTATCACTTACCGCACTTTGGCCACACGCATTGGCATGAGCGAGTCGAGCGTCAAGCGCGTGTTCAGCCAGGGCGACATGTCGCTGTCGCGATTGGCCAGTCTGTGCAAAGCGGCAGGTATCAACATGGAAGACGTGCTGCGCCAAGCCACTGAGGCCACGCCGCAGGCCGAGGTGCTGACACTCGCACAAGAGCGTTCGTTGATCGCCGACCCGAAGTTGCTGCTGGTGGCAATCTGTTGTCTAGGCCAGTGGAGCGCGCAGCAGGTTGTTGAAACCTATGCGCTGAAAGAAGCCGAGTGCGTGCGCTGTTTGACGCGCCTGGACCGCCTGGGCTTGATCGAGCTCAAACCGCTGAACCGCTACCGGCTGCGTGTGTCACGCACCTTTCGCTGGCGCGCAGACGGCCCGGTGCAGGCCTACTTTCGCAGCCAGGTGGTTGACGACTATTTCGCCGGTCGTTTTGATGGCGTGGGTGAGACCTTGATGTGTGTGCACGGGCGCTTGAGTCTGACCAGCGCGCAAG
>JAYVRO010000505.1:0-3376 GCA_043776165.1 Rubrivivax sp.
GGCCGCCATGAGCGTGATCTTCAAGGGCACCAGCACGGGCGAGATGACGTTGGTGGCGATCAGCGTGGCGCCTTTTGGCAAGTGCGCCAGCATGGGTGCTGCGAGCAAATCGTAGAGGCCCGCTGGCCCCGGAAAAAACACCAACACGGCAAACGCAGCGCCAATGGCGATGACCGCGCGAATGAGCCTGTCGCGCAGCTCAACCAGGTGCGAAACAAAAGGCGCTTCAGTGCCTGCGAGTTCGTCTTTGTCGTCGCTCATGCGCCCGACCCCGATTTGATGCTGGGGGGGCGGAACCGCGCCACGCGCGCGGCGCCCGACTGCGCTTTGCCACGCACGCCATGGCGCTTTTTGTACCAATGTGGCAAGGCGCCGCGCTTGACACGCCACTTCTTCTTCGGGTGTCGGTATTCGGGCGCAGGCTCAGGCAGTGGTGCGAATGAAGACGCGTAAGGCAGGCTCGTGCTGGTGGAGCCGCCGTCCAGTCCCGTTGTGGCGTTTTGCCACTCGTTCTCGAAGCCCCGCGTGGCGCTGCCCACTTCTTGCTCAACATTGCGCGCAGCGTCTTCAAACTGCGTCTTCATCTTCTTGAGCTCGTCAAGCTCGATGGAGCGGTTCACCTCGGCTTTCACGTCAGCCACATAGCGCTGCGCTTTGCCAAGCAGATGGCCCACTGTGCGGGCCATCTTGGGCAGCTTCTCGGGGCCGATGACGATGAGCGCTACTGCACCTATCAACGCAATCTTGTCAAAACCAAAGTCGATCATTCAGGCATCAAGACTTGGTTTTGGCGTCGACGTCCACGGTATTGGCGGCATCGTGCGCGCGCTGCGCTGCCGTGACTTGTTGCGCAGGCGCTGCTGGCGTCTCAGCAGCCGCCTCGCCGCCGCTCTTCACACCGTCCTTGAAACCTTTCACGGCGCCGCCCAAGTCTGCGCCAATGTTCTTGAGTTTCTTGGTGCCGAAAATCAACACGACAACCAGCAACACGATGAGCCAGTGCCAGATGCTTATGCCACCCATGGTCTATCTCCTGAAAACATGACGCACGATTCTAGGTGAGCGCTTGTGACGCCGTGTGTCTGACCCCTTGACCTACAACCTTTGCTAACCCTTTGCCCAAGGCCTGGGTCCGCCCATCACATGCATGTGCAGGTGATAGACCTCTTGCCGCCCATCGGGGCCGGTGTTGATGAGCGTGCGAAATCCGTTCGTCACGCCCAAGGCTTTCATCAGCCGCGGTGCCAAACCCAGCATGTGGCCCAAGAGCGCGTCGTGCCCGGGGCCCGCGTCAGACAGCGTTGCAATGTGCCGCTTGGGGATGATGAGCACATGCACCGGCGCCCAGGGGTTGATGTCGTGAAACGCCAGAACCAGCTCATCTTCATGGGCCTTCTTGCAGGGAATTTGGCCCGCAATGATCTTGCAAAAAATGCAACTCGGGTCGGCGTTGATGGCTGCATCTTGATGGGCGCTCACTGTTTTTCCCCTTCCCGTTGCTGCGCCTTGCGCGCGGCAAATTCTTCCAAGCCCGACAGGCCTTCGCGGCGCTCCAGCTCGGCCAACACCTCAGCGGGGCGGATGCCAAAGGCGGCCAGCGCAATCATCGTGTGGAACCACAGGTCAGCCACCTCGAAGACGATTTTTGTGCGCTCGCCATCTTTGCCTGCCATCACCGTCTCGGTGGCTTCTTCGCCGATTTTTTTCAGGATCGCGTCGTGGCCTTTGGCAAACAGGCGTGCGACATAACTCTTGTCGGGGTCACCGCTGCGGCGTGCTTCGATCACGTCGGCCAGTCGCTCCAGGCTGTCTTGCGAAAGTTTCATTTTTTGTAGATGGTTTTGGGGTCTTGCAAGACGGGTTCTGCGCGGTGCCAATCACCATCTTCCAGCCTTCTGAAAAAGCAAGAGTGGCGCCCTGTGTGGCAAGCGATGCTGGGTTCGTGGCCCAACTGGGTGACTTTCATCAGCACCACATCACCATCGCAGTCCAGCCGCAATTCGTGCACCTTTTGCCGGTGACCCGACTCTTCACCTTTGTGCCACAAGCGCGCGCGGGAACGGCTGTAGTAAACGGCAAAACCGCTCTCTGCCGTGAGGGCCAGCGCCTCGCGGTTCATCCAGGCAAACATCAGCACGTCATTGCTGCCGCGCTCCTGGGTGATGACGGGCACCAAACCCGCTTCGTCCCACTTGATTTTTTCGAGCCAATCCATGGCCCAAGTTTAGCCAAGCGTTCAGCAGGGTGTTCAGCCGCGTGTTCAACCCAGCGCCTGGTCGAGCACTTGGTGGGTCGCCGCCAAAAAACCCTGTTCGCTGGCAAACCATTGCAACACCGGCACCGTGCCCGGCAATACGGGGTGAACTTGCACTGGCAGTACTTGCCAGGCCATGTGTTGCGCCTCGCGCATTTCAAACTCGCCTAGCCACTCAAAAACCTTGCAAAAGTGCAGCCGGACCAGGGCATGGGGGTAACTCACCAACGCTTCTTTCCAGGGATGCACGGCGCCGACAGTGATGCCAAGTTCTTCCTCTAGCTCACGGCGAAGCGCATGTTCCAACGTTTCACCTGGCTCGAATTTGCCACCCGGAAACTCCCAATGGCCAGCGTAGACCTTGCCGCTGGGGCGCGAGGTCAATAAAAATCTGCCGTGTCCGTCGATGAGCACGCCCACTGCCACATCCACCGGCGCGCGCGTGTCGCCTGGCGAGTGCAGTTCAGCCACGTTCGCGCCCGGCGTAGTCGCGCGCAAACTGATGCGCCACGCGCCCACTGCGCGAGCCACGCTCGAGTGCCCACACCAAAGATTCTTGCCGCGCACTGGTGATGGTCACCTCATCCAGGCCATAAAAGCGCAACCATTGCGCCACGATGGTCAGGTACTCCACCTGTGTGAATGGGTAAAAACTCACCCACAAACCGAAGCGTTCAGAGAGCGAAATTTTTTCCTCCACCACTTCACCGGGGTGCACCTCGCCGTCTTCGGTGTGTTTGTAGGTCAGGTTCTCGGCCATGTACTCGGGCAACAGATGGCGCCGGTTGCTGGTGGCGTAGATCAAGACGTTGTCGCTGGCTTGGCTGACCGAGCCATCGAGCACGCTCTTCAGGGCTTTGTAGCCTGGCTCGCCCTCGTCAAAGCTGAGGTCGTCGCAGTAGACGATGAAGCGCTCGGGGCGTTCGCCCACCAGGTCCACCAGGTCGGGCAGATCCACCAGGTCGGATTTGTCGACCTCGATCAAACGCAGGCCCTGCGGTGCGTACTCGTTCAGCACAGCGCGAATCAGCGAGCTCTTGCCTGTGCCACGCGCCCCCGTGAGCAGCACATTGTTGGCGCCGCGCCCGTGCACAAATTGCTCGGTATTGCGCACCAAGCGCT
>JAYVRO010000506.1:0-3340 GCA_043776165.1 Rubrivivax sp.
AGGGCCATGGCCCAAAAGCGAAGACACGGCGCAGACAAAAAGCACGGGGATGACGACGTAGCGGATGCGCTCGTCGGCCACCGTCAGCCGAATGCCCAGATCGGTTTCACGTTTGAAAAACGCGGCCCAACAAAGGCCCAACCAAGCCAGAGCCAACACCCACATCACCACCAGCGCGGCGCCACCAAAAGGCTGCACACCCCAGATGTTGCCCATGTGCAGGCCCAGGGGCAGCAGCATGATGATGCCGGTGCGCGACAAGATATCAATGCGGTAGGCCGTCTCCATGTGGCGGCGGCGTTCTTCCAGCGGCAAGCGGTGGTTCACCACGTTGTAGGAGGTTTGAAAAATACCCCATTCGCCGCCCAGCCAGTACACCATGCAAACGATGTGCAACCACTTCAAAATGCCCAACTCGTACGCACCCATGCTTTTGACCCCTGCATTTGACCCATGCAACACAGCGCGAAAAGTATACTGGTTGTCCGGACAACTTTACAGCCAACCACAGAGTCGCTGACCTTCAAGAAAGCACCCGACGATGAAGCACCGAACCTTGCGCGGCAGCATCCGCTACACCAGCAACCAGCCCGATCGTTTGGGCCAGGAGCGCGGTCGCGAGTTTTTCATCATGACCGACCAGGCCGATGGCGTGCGTGTGGTGCACGCACACTGCGAAATTGACGACACCCCCAACGTCATCCGCGATGTTGTGTTGAGCCTCGACAGCCAGGGCCAACCCATCGACTGTTCTGTGCGCATCACGGTCGGTGACCAGCACGAAGGCACGGGCTTCATGCGCTTCACGCCACAGCTTGCCGAATGTGAAACCTTCAGCCGCAAGGCTGGGCGCATCACACAGCGCATTGAACTGGCCGCACCGGTGCGCGCCTTGGGCGCCCACCCGATTTGTGGTGATGCGCTCATCTTGCGCCTTTACGACTTGACCAAGGGCCCGGGTCGGGCGTTTTATCCCCACCTCATGCTCACGTCGCCCGACCACCGCGGCGCCACAGGACCGATGCTTTTTGCACTGGGTTTTGGGCTTGAATTTGTTGGCCCAGAAAGAGTGACTGTGGGCGCAGGCAGTTTCGACGCACTGCATTTTCGTTACGTCGATACCGCCGGGCAGTTGCCGCAAGAGCATCCGCCTTACGACGTGTGGTGCACGGCCGATGGCAACTACATCTACCTGAAAGGTGGTGTGGGTGGCTATATGCAAACGCGCTACGAATTGATGGACCTGGTCGGTCTGTGAGGGCCTATTCATGAGCTGCTTCATGGTCATTCAAGCGCGTGTCACGGACGCTGCGCAGTTCGCCAAGTACACCGCCGTGGTGCCCTCCTTGGTACACCAGTTTGGCGGGCGCTACCGCGTGCTGGGCGGCGCCACCACGGTGCTTGAGGGGCACTGGCCCGAGGTGAAAACCGTTGTCAGCGAATGGCCCACGCGCGCCGCCGCCGAATCCTTCTGGCAGTCGCCGCAGTACCGCCAAGCGGCCACGCTGCGTGTGGGCGCCGGTGATTTCACCGTGGTGCTCATTGACGGATTGCCAACGCCATGACCGCGGTTTCGCTTGACCTCAAGCCCTACACGGCGCTGGCGCTGCAAACCACCTGCCACGCCATCAACCGCGCGCCGGATGTGGCCAGTGCGCGCGCGCTGATGCTCGACAACATCGCGCGCGTGGGCCGACAAATTCGCGCCGCCAAGGCCTTCATCGGCCCCGACGTCCGGTTGGTGGTGCTGCCCGAATACTTTGCCAGCAGTTACCCGCTGGGCGACGCACTGCCTGTGTGGGCCGAGCGTGCAGCCTGGTCGATCAACGGCCCTGAGTACGACGCCATGGGGGAAGTGGCACGTGTCAACGCCATCTTTTTGTCGGGTAACAGCTACGAGACCGATGCGCACTTTCCTGGCCTGTACTTTCAAACCAGTTTTGTCATCGACGACGCCGGTGCCGTGGTGCTGCGGTACCGACGACTGGTGTCGATGTTTGCGCCCACGCCGCACGATGTGTGGCAGCGCTACTTGCAGATCTACGGCTTGGATGCTGTGTTCCCCGTGGCCGACACCGTGCTGGGGCGCTTGGCCTGCATCGCATCCGAAGAAATCCTGTACCCCGAGATTGCACGCGCGCTGGCACTCAAAGGGGCCGAGGTGTTTTTGCATTCCACCAGCGAGGTAGGCAGCCCGCGGCTCACACCCAAGGACGTGGCCAAACGTGCGCGCGCCTACGAAAACATGGCCTGGGTGGTGTCGGCCAACAGCGCGGGGATTGTGGACACCGACTTCCCCGCGCAGTCCACCGACGGCATGTCAAAGATCATTGACTTCAAAGGCGAAGTACGCGTTGAGGCGGGCTTCGGTGAAACCGTGGTGGCGCACACTGAGATCGACGTCAATGCCGTGCGCCGTGCGCGTGCCAAACCCGGCATGGCCAACGTGCTGTCGCGCCAGCGCCTGGAGCTGTTTGCCGCGCTGTACGCTGGCAGCGTCTACCCCGCTAACAGCATGCTGGGCGCTGATGGCCAAGTGCTCGTGCCTACCCGCGCACACTTTGCCAGCATGCAGCAGCAAGGCATCGAGGCGCTGCGCGTGGGCGCTGGTCACTCCAATAGTTAACCCGACGCCGAGGGGACGCTATTCGCCGACGGCGGCAAGCGCTGCAACTCACGCACCTTGGACACCAGGATCAACACCGCCTGCAAAGTGAATAACGCGGCTGACAAGATCAGACAAGCCGATTCCCCCCAAGCGGCGCCCACCACGCCGCCCAGCGCTGCACCCAGGGGTCGCGCACCGGAGTTCACTGCCACGAACATGGCGCCCACGCGGCCCAACAAGGCGCTGGGCACGATGGTCTGGCGCAGGGTCGTTGACGTGATGGTCCAGATGATGGGCCCGACTCCAAAGAAGAAGAATGACAAGCCCGCCATCCAACCGCTGGGCCACAGCAAGCTGGCGGCCATGGTGAACGACGCCAACACCGACACCAAGGGGCCGACGAGGATGGCCACGCCGAAAGTCACGGACGCAAGCAAGCGTGGCGCGAGCAGCGCCCCCAGCACCATGCCCGTGCCGTAACTGGCCAGGGTCAAGCCCACGGCGTCGGCGCTCAGGCCCAGGGTCTTGGCGGCATAGGGCACGTAGGCCGCTTGCAGCACAAACCAGCCGAGGTTCCACACCACACCACAGGTGACCATCGGACGAAGCAAGTCACTGGCCCAAACGAATCGCGCGCCTTCAGCCAGCTCATGCATCACGCTGCGCGGTACCGCACTAGCGCGCGGTGGCTCGGGCACGCGGATGAGCAGCATCAACGCCGAAGTGGACAAC
>JAYVRO010000507.1:0-11500 GCA_043776165.1 Rubrivivax sp.
GGCGAACAGGTGCTGGCGCATGTGCCATCGCACCACGACCATCAGCTGGGCGAATGGATCGGCATTCGCGCTGAAGTGGACCACGTTGTGACCTTTGCCCGGGAATGAGTGCGTCGGCGGGAAGAAACATTGTTTTTACGGGTGCAACTTAACGCGCCAGACATGCTCGAAAGATCCTCTTCAACACGGGCGCCACCTATACTTCGGCGTCCAATTCGAAAGGCGAAATCCCCATGGGTGCCAAGCTGAAAGTTGCCGGTTTCATCGCTGTGGGCGCCGTTGCTGGCGCACTCGCAACGATGCAAATTCAGGCCGTCGCGCGCAACGCACTGAGCCCTTTGCCGCTGGAAGAACTGCAGCAGTTGGCAGCGGTGTTTGGCATGGTCAAGAGCGACTATGTCGAAAGTGTGGATGAGAAAAAGCTCATCGGCGACGCCATTGCAGGCATGGTCGCGGGGCTGGACCCGCACTCGCAGTACTTCGACAAAAAGAGCTTCAAAGAATTCCGCGAAGGCACGGTCGGCAAGTTCGTGGGCATTGGAATTGAGATGGCCATGGAAGACGGTTTGGTGAAAGTCGTCTCACCCATTGAAGGCTCACCCGCCTTTCGAGTGGGCTTGAAACCCGGTGACTTGATCACCCGCATTGACGACACACCCGTGAAGGGTCTGAGCGTTGACCAGGCGGTCAAGCGCATGCGCGGCGACCCCAACACCAAAGTCAATTTGACGGTTTTTCGAAAGTTGGAAAACCGCAGTTTCCCGGTGACCATCGTGCGCGAAGAAATCCGCATGCAAAGTGTGCGCGCCAAGCTCGTGGAGCCAGGGTACGGCTGGTTGCGCGTGAGCCAGTTTCAAGACCGCACGGTGGAAGACTTTGCGCGCAAGCTCGACGAGCTATTCAAGCAAGAACCCAACATGAAGGGCCTGGTGCTTGATCTGCGCAATGACCCGGGCGGTTTGCTTGACGGTGCGGTGGCCATCTCGGCGGCGTTTTTGCCGGCCGACGTGACCGTGGTGTCCACCAACGGGCAGATTGCCGAATCACGTCAAACCTTCAAAGCCACGCCAAACGACTACGCACGCCGTGGCGCCGACCCCTTGCGCCGCTTGCCCGCTGCGCTGAAGAGCATCCCCCTGGTGGTGTTGGTGAACGAAGGCTCGGCCTCGGCCAGCGAGATCGTGGCCGGTGCATTGCAAGACCACAAGCGCGCCACCATCATGGGCGCTCAAACTTTTGGCAAGGGCTCGGTGCAAACCGTGCGGCCACTCTCGGCCGAGACGGCTTTGAAGATCACCACCGCGCGTTACTTCACACCCGCTGGGCGCAGCATCCAGGCCAAGGGCATCGTGCCTGATGTGTGGTTAGACGAAACGGCCGAGGGCAACGTTTTTGCCGCCCTGCGCATGCGCGAAGCCGACCTGGAAAAACACCTGCAAGGCGCAGACGAGAAAAAAGACCAGGCGCGCGAAAAGGCCCGCGAAGAAGCCCGCACCAAACTCGAAGAGCAACTCGCCAAGAGCCGCGAAGTGCCCAAGCCGCTGCCAGAATTTGGCACGGCCGAAGACTTCCCGCTGATGCAAGCCATCAACCACTTGCGCGGCAAGCCGGTGATGGTGAGCAAGACCGGTGGCGAGCGCAAGGCCGAGGTCGACACAAAACAGTGAGCCCGGATCGGTTTAACGTTTCACTTTGGTTTAACGTTTCACTTGACATTGCCGCAACACCTGAAGCCCGCCCATCGGCGGGCTTCGCGCTTTTGATGCCAAGATCGCGCCATGACTGACGACCAACTCTTACGTTATTCGCGCCACATCCTGCTCGACGAGATTGGCATTGAAGGCCAACAGCGCTTGCTTGCGGCGCATGCGCTGGTCATTGGGGCCGGTGGTCTGGGCTCACCGGTTGCGCTGTACCTGGGCACGGCGGGCGTGGGGCGCATCACGGTGGTGGATCATGACCACGTCGACGTCACCAACTTGCAGCGCCAAATTGCCCACAACCTCAGCCGCGTCGGCCTGCCCAAAGCCGAGTCGGTGCGGCAAAGCGTGGCTGCCATCAACCCCGACGTGCAGGTGCAGGCCATCAATCAGCGTGCCGACGCCGCCTTGCTTGATGAATGGGTGGCGCAGGCCGATGTGGTGGTTGATTGCTGCGACAACTTCAAGACACGCCATGCTGTGAACATGGCCTGCGTGAAATACGGCAAACCGCTGGTCTCGGGCGCGGCGATTGGTTTTGACGGCCAGGTGTCGGTGTACGACACCCGTCAAGGCGACGCGCCTTGTTATGCCTGCGTCTTCCCTGCGCAGTCCACGGTGCAAGACGCGGCCTGCGCCACGATGGGCGTTTTTGCGCCCTTGGTGGGCATCGTCGGCAGCATGCAAGCGGCCGAGGCCCTGAAGCTGATCAGCGGCGCGGGCACGCCACTGTCAGGTCAATTGTTGATGCTGGATGGCCGCAGCATGCTGTGGGACAGCATTCGAGTGCGGCGCCAGCCCGGCTGCACCGTGTGCGGCGCAAGAACTGTGAATAAACCATGACCGAAGCTCGCGACGAACTCACAGCGCGCAACTTCCCCAGCGCGCAAGAAGAAGCGGCCCAGCCCAAGACAGCACCGCTGTATGACGGGCCGCAAAGTGCCTATCGCCTGGCCTTTGCAGACAAGGACTTTTTGCTGCGCGAAGAGCTGCGCCCGGTGCGCATGCAGTTGGAGCTGCTCAAGCCAGAACTGGTGCAAAACGAGCACGGCGTCGAGTCGACCATCGTGATTTTCGGCAGCGCGCGCATCCTCGACGGCACCACCGCGCAGCAGCGGCTCGACGCTGCGGTGGCGGGCGGCGATGCCGCGCTCATCAAGACGGCACAAACGGCGCTGACCATGAGCCGCTATTACGACGAAGCACGGCGCTTTGCTGCCATCGTTACCAGCCGTTCACGCTCGCTCGACACACCCATCTTTGTTGTCACGGGCGGTGGCCCCGGCATCATGGAAGCAGGCAACCGCGGTGCGTTTGACGTGGGTGGCAAGAGCATTGGTTTGAACATCGTGCTGCCGCACGAACAAGCGCCCAACCCGTACATCACGCCCGAGCTGTGTTTTCAGTTCCACTACTTTGCGCTGCGCAAGATGCACTTCTTGATGCGCAGCATCGCGCTGGTGTGTTTCCCCGGCGGCTTTGGCACACTGGACGAGTTGTTTGAAACGTTAACGTTGATCCAAAACGGCAAGAGCAGAAGGCGCCCCATCCTGCTGTTTGGGCGCGACTTCTGGCGCCAGCTGATCAACTTTGACATGCTGGTGGACACCGGCATGATCGCGGCCAAGGACTTGGCACTGTTCAGCTTTGTCGAGACCGCCGAAGAAGCCTGGGAGGTGCTCGCCGCGCACTACGGGTTTGACGCCGCGCCCACTCAAACAGGCGCATTTGCAGAAGACACTTGACGCACGCGCTGCATAAAACCGTCGACCCCTGTGCCGTCGAGCCAGCGCACCACGACCACGGCCTGTTGTGCGGGCTCTAACCACACGTAATTGCCACCGGCCCCCACCATCAAGCTGGCGTCTTCTGACGCTGCCGGAAACGTGCTGCGACCCCGGTTGAGCCACATCAACCAGCCATAAAACGGCGCCATGGCACAAGGCTCGCGCATGCGGCGCACCCAGGATGCGGGAATGAGCTGCTGGCCCCCATGTGCGCCGTCGTTCAATAACAATTGACCTAAGCGGGCTTGGTCGCGTGCCGACATCGATACACCCGCACCCCAGTGCGACCCACCGGGCACCGATTGCACGCGCCGCCCTGCCAGCTCCACCCACGCGTCGTCATAGCCCCGCCACTGCCAGGTGCTGCTGGCACCCAGCGGCATCATCAGGGTGTCACGGAACACCTCAGGCAATGGGCGTTGAAACAGGTGCAGCAAGGCCAGCGCCAGCTGGTTGATACGCACATCGTTGTATTCCCAGTAGCTTCCAGGCGTTTGCAGCGGGCGTGCGTCGCCTTTTTTGCCTTCTGGCGGCTTGGGGTCGTGCGCCACTTGGCGGTAGCGGTCCACGGTGTCGGGCAGGCCCAAACAAGTGCCCTCCCATTCGCTGGTTTGCTCCAGCAACTGGCGCCAGGTGATGCAGGCGTTGTGTGTTGAGTCAAAACCAATGCCGGGCAAGCGCTTGGCAACGGGCTCTTCTACATCGGGCAACAAGCCCTGGCCATACGCCACGCCGGCCAGCATGCCGAGGTACGTTTTGGCCACGCTGAAGGTCAAGTCGGGTCGATCAGGCTCGCCCCAAGCCAGCACCTCGCGCCCGTGCTGCCAAACCACACCCGACACCCCGCCACGCGCATGAACGGGGCCTCGCAATCGGTTGTAGGGCGCTGGGTCCCCGTGGTGCACGCCCCAGTTGCCGGGCTCGGCCAGCGGGTTGCGCGTCCACGTTGTTTCGTGGCTGGTGGCGTAAGCAATAGCGTCTTGCCAGGCTAACGATGGAGTGCAGGGTACCGATGTCGTCATGCGGCTGGACTGTACCGAGGCCAGAGGTGAGAAATCTTCGTGAGAAATCTTGGCAAGCGCAGCGCTGGCCGGCACGGCTTCGTCAGTTGTTCTCAACCGGGGCCGTGACAACATGGCGCTGTGATCGACACCGCGCCCAACGACTTCCGCCGTGTGCTGGCCGCTGGAGTCGTGTCCAACTTTGGCAGCATGCTCAGCCGCTTGGTCGTGCCTTGGTTGGCGGCCATCACGCTGAACGCCAGCCCATGGCAAATGAGCTGCCTGCTGCTGGCCGATGTGGCCGCAGGGGCCCTTGGGGCCTTGTTCCTGGGTGCCCGGGTCGACCGATGGCCCAAGCGCACCGTGGTGGTGGCTTGTGATCTTTGTCGGTGGGCCCTGCTGGTCAGTGTGGCTCTGGCAAGTTGGTCAAACAGCTTGAACATGGTCACCCTGACGGCAGCGGCGGCGGCGGGCGGCGTCCTGACCATGGCCTTTGAGCTGGCACGCTCGGCGTGGATGGCGCAAGCCCTTCAACCTGAGGAGCTGACTGCGCGCAACGCCCAGTTGTCGGTGGGCGCGAGCCTTGCAGAGACTGTCGCGTTTGCCCTCGGTGGT
The DNA here is from genome assembly GCA_043776165.1 of Rubrivivax sp. Classification (GTDB taxonomy): domain Bacteria; phylum Pseudomonadota; class Gammaproteobacteria; order Burkholderiales; family Burkholderiaceae_C; genus Rubrivivax. The sequence continues at coordinate 5,104 of JAYVRO010000507.1, forward strand.
TGGCTCTTCCAGGGCTTGGGCGCAGTGCTTGCATTGCTGGTTGACGCCATGAGCTACTTGCTGTCGGCGATGTGCCTGCGGGGATTGAAAGACGTGGGCAGTGCACCCGCAGCGGCCAGTCCAAAGCCCCCATCGCCTGTCGGTGGGTTGTTTGGTGGGTGGCGTGGTGCGTTGCAAGGTGCCTTGGCCGACGTTCGCGGGGGCATCGCCGTCATCACCGCCTCACCGCTACTGCGACGCCTGGCGTTGCTGGAGCTGCTCTTGGCCTTGTCTTCAGCGCAATTTGCCACTTGCTACTTGGTCTATTTGTCGCGCGACATCCAGGTGCCGGTGGGCGTGCAAGGCATGGTCTTTGCCATGGGCGGGTTGGGCGCGTTACTGGGCGCCTGGCTGGTGTTGCGCTGGGCCCCGCCTGGCGCCAGCGGGATCGGCGGCCTGCGTGCGCTGGCCTGCGGATTGATCGTGGCCACGCTGGGCGCTTTTTGTGTCCCCGCTGCCAACGATGCGGGCTGGCTGGCCATTGGCCTGCTCGTGGCGCACCAAGTGGTTGGCGACGCGGGCACGACGATGGCGCAAACGCACGACCGTACCCTGCGCCAAACGCAAGTGCCCCTGCACCAGCTCGCCATGGTGGATGGCGCGCTGCGAGCTGTAGGGCAAAGTGCCACTGTGCTGGGTGCCTTGATGGCGGCAGCGCTGGCCACAGCAGCAGGCAATCGTGCGGCCTTGGTGCTCGCAGCCGTGCTTCTGGCTGTGGCTGCGATGTGCGCCTTCAAACAAGTTGCGCCGAGCGTGCATGCGGCCCAGCAACGCCACAATCGCAGCCCATGAAACCAGCCATCAGCCTCATCGGCGCGCCCACTGACATTGGCGCAGGCGCTCGCGGCGCGAGCATGGGGCCCGAAGCCCTGCGCGTGGCGGGCATCGGCCCCACCTTGCAAGGCTTGGGCCTTGACGTGGTGGACCGCGGCAACCTCCCGGGGCCCGCCAACCCATGGTTGCCACCGGTCGATGGCTACCGCCATCTGGCTGAAGTCGTGGCCTGGAACGAGGCCGTGCACGAGGCCGTTTTTTCAGAGCTTCAACAAGCCCGATTGCCTGTGCTTCTGGGCGGTGACCACTGCCTGGGCATCGGCAGCATCAGCGCTGTGGCGCGCCACTGCCGCGCCGTGGGCAAACGGCTGCGCGTCCTGTGGCTCGACGCCCATGCCGACTTCAACACCAGCACGCTCACGCCCAGCGGCAACATTCACGGCATGCCCGTGGCCTGCTTGTGCGGGTACGGGCCCGAGGCCCTTGTCAACATCGGCGGTGTGGTGCCCGCCATCAACCCCAAGTGCGTGCGCGAGATCGGCATCCGCAGCGTGGATGCTGGCGAAAAACGACTGGTGCACGACGCCGGTCTGGAAGTTTTCGACATGCGTTTTGTCGACGAAATGGGCATGCGCCACACCATGGAACTGGCCCTGGCCACACTTGACGCCAACACCCATTTGCATGTGAGTTTTGACGTTGACTTCCTCGACCCCGACATCGCGCCGGGCGTGGGCACCACAGTGCCCGGCGGACCCACCTACCGCGAAGCCCAGTTGTGCATGGAAATGATTGCCGACACGGGGCGCTTGGGCTCACTCGACGTGATGGAGCTCAACCCCGCCTTTGACGTGCGCAACAAAACCGCGCTGCTTGCCGTGGATTTGATCGAGAGCCTCTTTGGCAAGAGCACCTTGATGCGGGCCAGCGCGTGAGGCTACAAGTGAGCCTGCTGTTGCGCCTCAGCACGCTGCTGAGCGTGCCGTTGTGCGTGCTGCTTTGCTCGGCCTGCGCGGCCATCGTGGCCACAGCGCAGCCGCTCGTCGTGTTGTCACCCAGTCAAGTGCGCAGCAGCACCACGCGCGAGTTCGTGAATGTCCTGGCGCGCACCGAACCAGGCGCCACCGCGCAGATTCAAGGTGTGGCCACGCCGGTTTACTCAACCGGCGTTTTTGTGCGCGACAAGGTGCCTTTGGTGATGGGCGTCAATACCTTGAGCATTGACGTCACACTGCCCAGTGGCCAGCAGCAGCGCAGCAGCGTCCAGGTGGAGCGGCTGCAGCCGACAACATCAGTGGCAACCGGGGCCACAGCGCAGGCATCGGCACCCATCGTGACCGACCTGCAAGCTCTCTTCGTCACCGGCCCCGGCGGGGCTGAGCTGACCTGGGGCGTGCACGAAGTGCGCCTGGGCGGTCCCAACCTGACCGAGCTGCCTGCGGGTGTGTTGTTGCGCGCCACAGGCCAACAAGGTGACATGGTTCGCGTGCTGCTCGGCAGCACCGAGGCCTGGACCCCCGTGCGCTCACTTCAAACGGTAGCTCCGGGCACGACCATGCCGCGCCCCGTCTTCACCAACCTGAGCGTGGCCGGGGTGGCCGGGACCGCTGGTTCGTCAAACCCTGCCGACGTGGTCACCATTCCCTGGTCCGCCAGCTTGCCCAGCAGCGTGCGCAGCGCGGTCACGCCCGAGGGCTGGCCTTTCATTGAAGTGGACCTCTACGGCACGCACAACGCCGCCACCTGGATCACCCACCGTGCCAGCGCGCAAACCGTGCGCGAAGCCAGCGTAGAGCAAGTGGCGCCACAGCATGTGCGCGTGCGCATCACGCTCCAACAAGCGCGCCTGTGGGGTTGGCGGGTGGAGCGCGACACCCACACCCTGCGCGTATTTGTGCAAGCGCCACCGGCTTTGCCGCTCGGCGCGGCGTCGCCCCTGCAAGGCCTGCGCATTGCAATCGAAGCCGGCCACGGCGGCCCCACCAACCTGGGTGCCGTGGGGGCCACCGGCGTGCCAGAAAAGGACATCAACCGCTGGACGGTTGACGCCCTCAAGACGGAGCTGGAGGGCGTGGGCGCGAGCGTGCTGTTGGTGCGTGTTGGCGACGAAAATCCGAATCTGCGCGAGCGCGCCGAACGTGTTAACAGTTCAGATGCGCAGATCTTTGTCAGCATGCATGCCAACGCCGCCGACACCAGCAACGGCTTCTTGCGAGCCGCTGGCACCAGCACCTATTACAAACACAGCCACAGCCGCGCGCTGGCCGTAGCCATTCAGCGCCGCTTGCTCAGCGAAACCACCTTGCCCGACTTTGGCGTGGTTGGCAGCTTCAACTACGCGCCTATCCGTCTGGTGAGCCAGGTGCCTGCCGTGCTGGTGGAACAAGCATTCATGTCGCACCCGGGCGAAGAAGCGATGCTGCTGGACCCCGCATTTCGTGCCCGTTTGGCGCGTGCGGTTCGCCTGGGGTTGGAGGACCATGTCGCAACTTGGCGTTGATATTCAATCAGCCACTTCTGCGGCGTCCTGAGTCGGATGGGTTTGTTTGATCTGATGTCACTTGCTGGCGCGGCTAGACGCAAGCCACAAGCCAGCAAAAGTCAACCCGCCATTCACGATCAGCAGTTCCAATCCAATGCGCCAGTGCAAAAAAAAGTGCGTTTGCCAAGTGTCCATAACCCAGCAAATACCGGGCGCCGCGATGGCGATCAAGGGCACCCAGCCATCTTTCACTACACGCCGCGTGAGCAAGCCAAAGGCGAAGAGGCCCAGCAGCGGCCCGTAGGTGAAAGCGGCCAGCTTCAAGATGAGTCCAATCATGCTGGCGCTGTCAACCCAGCGAAAGACCATCACGAGCAGCATGAAAAGCATCGCAAAAGCCAAGTGCACAAAGATGCGAATGCGTTTGCGCCGCGCTTCGTTCCAGTCAGCGCGCTCTTGCATGCCGAGTTGATCGATGCAAAAAGACGAGGTCAAGGCCGTGAGTGCACCGTCAGCGCTGGGGAAAAGTGCCGAGATGAGCGCGATGACAAAGAGCACTTGCACGGCTTGCGGCAAGTGGCCCAGAACGACAGCGGGAAAGAGCTTGTCGCCAACCGCCGCTAAACCCATCTGGCCCGCGTACAAGTGCAACAAGGCCCCCAAAAACAAGAAGAGCGTGACAACACACAGCAGCACTGCGCTCAGCACCAGCATGTTTTTTTGCGAATTTTTGAGGGTGCTCACCGAGAGGTTTTTTTGCATCATCTCCTGGTCCAGACCCGTCATCGCCACGGCGATAAAAACGCCGGCCAACAACTGCTTTGCAAAGTAGCTGGCTGACTGCGGGTCGGTGTTGAAGACCTGGGTCAATCCCGCAACTTGCATGGCATCAAAACTCTGCATCAAAGGCAGGTCCAAACGGTGCAACAAGAAGCCCACGCACACCACCAAACCCAGCAACATGGCGGCCGTTTGCAAAGTGTCGGTGAGGACGATCGTCTTCACGCCTCCCTGCACCGTGTAGAGCAAGATCATGAGCAAAATCACGGCCGCAGTGAGCCAAAAAGGCAGACCCAGACTGGCCAGGATGCTGTCTTGCAAGATGCCCACCACCAGATACAAGCGCGCTGTGGCGCCCAGGGTACGAGAGAGCAAAAAGATGCCCGAGCCGGTGCGATAAGAACTTGGCCCCAACCGCTGCGCCAAATAGCCGTAGATGGACGTCAAACCCAGCCGGTAATACAGCGGCAACAAGACAAGAACAACGATCCCATAGCCCAAGGTTTGACCCAGCACCACTTGCAAGTAAAACCAATGGTTAACACCCACGGCACCGGGCACGCTGATGAAGGTCACCCCCGAGAGTGATGTGCCCACCATGCCAAAGGCCACCAAGCCCCAGGCGCTGTTGCGGTTGCCGATGAAAAAACTCGCGTTGTCGGCGCTGCGTGAGGTGAACCAGGCCACGCCCAAAAGCAGCGCGAAGTAGCCCAGCACAAAAGCCAAGAGCGTGTGCGGGTTCATCAGCGCGGCATTAACACTTGAAGTGAGTGAATCTCGATCTCACTCACGGCGCGTAGATGCCACCCAGCACACAAGGCCGCGAAGCGCCCGTGACGCTGGGCAAATTGCTGGGCAGGCCGTGCACACTGCGCTGAGCGAACACCGCAAAGGCCATGGCCTCCAGGTGCTCTGGCGCGATGCCCAGGCTGGCCGTGCTGGTGACTCGCCAGCGTGGGTTGAGCGCAGCCAAGCGCGCCAGCAATGCGAGGTTGTGCGCGCCGCCACCGGCCACCAGCAAATCACCAGCAGGGGCTTTATCGAATTTCGCCACCTGCAAAACAATGGCATCCATCACCGTGCTCGCCGTCAACTCCAGCAAAGTACGCTGCACGTCTTCGTTGCGCAGCACGTGGGCCCCCGTTGGCAGCGCCGCTTCCAGCCAGGCCAAGTTGAAGTGCTCACGTCCTGTGCTTTTGGGTGGCGGCAACGCAAAGTAAGCGTCAGCGCGCAGGCGCTGCAACAAGTCGGGGAGCACCTGGCCTTGCATCGCAAAAGCGCCGTCTTTGTCAAAAGGCTGACCGCAGCGCACCTGCATCCAGGCGTCCATCAAGATGTTGGCCGGGCCGGTGTCGTAGCCCAGGCAAACCTGCCCGGGCACCAACACGCTGATGTTGGCGATGCCACCGCAGTTGAGTACCACGCGCGTGCGTGTAGGGTGGCGGAAAACAGCGTCATGAAAACCCGGCGCCAGCGGTGCGCCCTGCCCACCCAAGGCCATGTCGCGGCGGCGAAAATCGGCCACTACCGTGATGCCCGTCATCACCGCCAAGGTGTTGGGGTCGCCGAGCTGCAAAGTGAAAGGCGTGTCGCCGGCGGGCTCATGATGGACGGTCTGCCCATGTGAGCCAATGGCACGCACTTGGTCAGCGGGCACGTCGGTCAATTGAAGAAGTTGACTAACTGCAGCGGCGTACAAACGCGCCAACTCAATGTCAATGTGGCCGAGCTCTGAGAACCCGATGCTGCCGGCACGGCAGGCCTTCAGCACCCGGGCCTTCAGGTCCGCTGGGTAAGCCAATTGCACGGCGCCCAGCACTTGCGGTACGGCGGAGTTGCCAGTGTCGGCGTTGGCGCTGACCTCGGTGCGAACAAGCACGCCGTCAACACCGTCCAGGCTGGTGCCTGACATCAGGCCGATGTAGAGCTCAGACATCCTGTCGCCTCTTCACGAAATCAGCGTCGGTCAGCGCCAGTCAGCGCCAGTCAGCGCAGACGCAAGTGCCCCGGCAGCGGCACCGATCGGCGAAGCACTGCCTCGCCCAACCACAACGATGACCGCCGAGCGCGCTCGGCCACCACGGACAGCGGTAACTGTTGGTAGTCGTCATTGAAGACTTCGAAGCTGTAGTCACCGCAATAACCCATGGCCGCCAAGCGTTGGACCAAGTCGGCCACTTGCGCGCTGTGCACCCCTTCACCCGGGAAGACGCGAAAGGTGCGCGCCGTGCTGATGCGCTCCTCGACGCTGCGAATCTCCTGCCACATGAAGTCAGCCAATTGCACAAGGAAGATCTTGTTGGCGTCGAGCAGCTCCAAGTC